>CAYJQD010000009.1:0-9186 GCA_964372235.1 uncultured Methanosarcinales archaeon | reverse complement strand
CCGCCGTCCTCCTCAAGCCCCGGATGACGCTGCCGTATCTTTTCTCAAGTTCTCCAACTTCAGGCTCGCCTACTGCTAAAATCATCTTATGCGATTTATGATGCAATCCTTCATTTTTTCCGATGGTTTCTAGGTACGCTGCTACCAATTCCGCTGCTTCATTTACCTTGATGGCTTTTTCTCGATTATAATTAGTTTCTATATCTCCAAAGTGTAAGGTCTGGCTATTATTGTTCCGCTGAGAATTTACGGCAGCGATGATCGGATATTTCTCTAGAAGAACAACGCTTTTGATGTTAGTGTACTTGCTTAGAACGTATAATAATGAAGTTCCGGTTACTCCTGCTCCGATGATGGCGACATCGTACGTTTTATTTTTCATTTTTAAGTTATTCAGAGTTTAATTTAACTATTTTTCCTTGTAAATTTCTTGTTAAAAATAAAAATAATAAAAAGAATTACTTATCTTTTATAGAATATACTCCTGGACCGCTGAAGTACAAACTAACTAATGCAGCAACTCCTAAGAGATGGAACAGTACTGAGATCAAAGCCATGGGCCTCTCATGAATGTTTTCTATAAAATAAGAATTCGATTGAATAAAATACTTATTTCATTACCGATATTTTCTTAAATTTAGATACAGAAGGAGATTTTATGCCAACTCATGAACAGAAGGTGTACAGGATTGCACAGCAATTGAAGCGGCGCAAAAGTACTAAGCCGGTATCATTAAAAAAGAAAGCTGTTGCTCATCAAGTTCCCAAGCCAGGAGATAGACGACATTTTGATGAAAAAATAGATATCAGCGATTTAAATCAGATTATTCTCATCGATAAAGAGAAACAAATCTGCATCGCTGAACCAGGAGTAACTTTCGTTGATTTGGTGAATGCTACACTAAAGCGAGGCCTGGTTCCAACCGTAGTGCCAGAACTTAAGACCATTACTATTGGTGGAGCAGTCGCGGGCTGTTCTATTGAATCCATGTCGTATAAATATGGCGGTTTTCATGATAGTTGTCTCGAATATGAGGTAATCACTGCGAAAGGAGAAGTTTTGATCTGTACTCCGGACAATGAAAATAAGCTTCTCTTCCAGATGGTGCATGGCACCTTTGGAACCTTAGGCATCATCTCAAAACTAGTCTTCAGATTAATACCGGCAAAGAAATATGTACAGGTGAGGTATGAAAAGTACAAAACTCTGGAAGAATACAAAAACGCCATCTGGGAGCATTTTAAGAATAAAGATGTAGATTTCATGGATGGAATCATCCATTCTCCAAACTTGTATGTGCTGAGTGTCGCTAACTTTGTGGACCAAGCGCCGTACACGCACAGTTACGATTGGATGAGGATATATTACCTCAGCACCAAAACAAGAAAGCAGGATTATCTCAAAACGGCCGATTATTTTTTTCGTTATGATAAAGGTGTGACTAATGTGAAACCAAAATCGTTCTTGGGAAGACTTTTCATAGGTAGATTAGTGAATTCTACCACCATGCTTACTATTGCGCAAAAATGTCACAAGATCATCCCTCCCAAGATGATTCCCGTTACTCTGGACGTCTTCATACCGTTCTCAAAAGTCAGCCGGTTTATGGAATGGTATCAACAGGAAGTAAACTTCTTCCCGTTATGGTGTGTTCCATACAAGGCAGTGCGGAAGTATGAATGGGTTTCTAAGGAATATTGGGCTAAGACGAAAGATGAGTTGTTTCTCGATCTAGCAATTTATGGATTAAAAAAGAAAAGAGACAAGAATTATTATAAGCTCCTCGAAGATAAGTTGATGGAACTAGGCGCCATGAAGACATTAATTTCTACCAATTACTATACGGAGACTGATTTCTGGAAATTATGGAACAATAAAAATTATTATGTGGTCAAGAAACAAACTGACCCTAATAATATTTTCCGTGATCTTTATACTAAAATGTGTAAAACTACAATGGGATTAGGCAATTAATAAATTTACATATTAAAAAGAATTATATCTTAACAGAATGTTTTGTAATTTCTATGTTACAACTGTTATGCTCTTTACACCACTTTTCACATTGTTCTGCAAATTTCTTATCTTTGTACGCAAAATTACATTCAGGGCAAATATAATATGTTTTGTGGTTTTTAGTTATCTTCTGTATCATTTTACTCTCAATGTCTTCTTAAATTTCTTCACCGCAGAAATCTGCTTGCGATTAGGATGAACAGTAGGTCTTTTTTTCTTAATAAAATTGAAGGCTTCGTCAATGCCCATGCCTTTACTAACCAAATACGCTGCTACAAGAGTAGGCGCTCTTCCATGACCGCGCTGACAGTGAACATAACATCTTATTTTAAGATCTACTAATTTTTTGATAAAGTCAACTCCTATCTGCAGTTGTTTTAGTGTAGGCGCAATATGATCCTTCGTTGGCAGCCACAGGTAATAATCTACACCTAAAGGCCGATCTATTTTCTTCTCTTCCAAGCTGATATCTGCCTTAATCCCTTTTTTTAATAAGGACTTATCAAAATCTGATTGACAACACATATTAGTGCCGATGTAAATGTATTTTGTAATCTGCGAATATTCAAAAGTTAATGATACGTGTTTCATTTTCCTCTTTTTTAAGATAAAGATAACTAGAGTACATTTAAATATTTTGTAGTACTACAAGAATGAAAATGAAAAAAAAGTGGCTCCTAGCGGTAATCATATTTTTATTGATCATAGCAGGAGCAGTAATATTTATCCAATCTTTCTTCACTCTTAAACCAGTTGAATCAGATCAAAACAACTCTGTAGATTTTGTTCAACTCCAATCCGGATACGCTATAGAAGTCTTTGCTGACAATCTCGGTCCACAGAAAGTTTCCACTCCCGGTCCAAATAATGGGGTAAGAATGTTAGAACATAAGGATGGAATCTTTTATGCAACTGTTCCAGCCAAAGGAGAAGTTGTAACTCTTCACGACCAAGACGGGGACTGGAAGATTGAAGAAAGAACAACTTTCTTATCCGGATTAAAGAGGCCTCACGGTATTGCTATTCATAATGATGATGTCTACATCGCTGAGGAAGATCAAGTTTTTCGTGTTAAGGATACCAACAACGATGGCATTGCTGAACAAGAGACCATAGAACATTTGGTTGATCTGCCTGAAGGAAGTCATTGGACCAGAACTGTTAAGATCTTCAATGACGAAATGTATATTTCTATAGGATCAACCTGCAATGTTTGCAAAGAAGAGCATCCTTGGAGAGCAGCCATTGTGAAATGCAAACTAGACGGATCAAATTGTGCCGTATTTGCGTCTGGATTGCGTAATTCCGTAGATATGGAATTGCATGAAGGTAAAATATGGGCAACGGAGAATGGGCGGGATCAACTAGGCAATGACGTTCCGCCAGAAGAGATAAATATTATCGAAGAAGGAAAAGATTTCGGTTGGCCGATCTGTTTTGGAAAGCAAATTCACGATTCTAATTTTGATAAAAATACATATATTCGCAATCCTTGTTTGGATACGGAACCATCGTATATTGATATGCAGGCACATTCTGCTCCACTTGGTTTAGGTTTTTATGAAGGAGATTTATTAGTAGCATTCCACGGTTCTTGGAATAGGGATCCACCTACCGGGTATAAAGTTGTGAGAATAGATCTAGAAACTCAAGAGATAGAGGACTTTGCTATGGGGTGGTTGGATGAGGAAGGTTCAGTACATGGCAGGCCGGTAGATATACTAGTTGTTGGCGATTCTATTTTAGTGAGCGATGATGTAGCCGGAAAAATTTATCGGATTTACAGAGAATAATTCTCCATTAAATTTAAAAAAGAAGGCTCTTTTAAAGCCAAGACTATGGTAAAATTAAGTATCGCAAGCGGAGGAAGCTTTTACAGTCAGCATCATCGCCAAATCTTAGAATCTAATGTTACGGAGGAACTTGTAGATGTAGAAGAAGAGCGGGAAACTCTTCCCGGATTGGTGATGCTTCCACCAGAACCAAAGATTTCGTATAAGGAATATTCTATCCCTTATATTTCTCTCGACTACTTACCAGCAGAAGAATCATCGGTGTATTTTTGATTATTTCTTCTTCAATGCTTTCTCGATCGCTTTCGGATCGTACCCGACAATCACTTCCTTTCCAATTTCTATTACCGGTACGCCCATCTGTCCGGAAAGTTCCATCATCTTTTTTCGCGCCTTTTCATCGCTCCCCACATCGTACTCGGTAAAAGAAATCTTTTTCTCTTTCATCCATTCCTTAGTCTTATGACACCAAGGACATGTTTTTGTCGTATAGATCTTAACTGCAGCCATAATAACACCTCTCCGTATACAAAAGGTATCCCTTTTATAATTTTATTCCTTATCTTGGTAACAAAAAAATACTGTACCTGTGTATTCCCCTTCTTTTACAAGGAGAGGAACATGCGCAGCGAACTTAACGTCTTTATTTTGTCCTGGTCCTATCTCTAATTTCTTAGGGGTGATAGTCACCCATGAAGAAAAATCTCCTTCTGCCCAAACGTGCAGGGTTGCGTTTTTAGTATATCCCGTCGAAACCGTTCTTTCTGAAACACCGCCTGGCGATAATGTTCCAAAGGTTAAGTTATGCTTGTTGAGATCAAATCCGACATGCTGATAACCATCAGCAGATTTTATATTAATGGACGTGAAAAGCGTTTTTACCGTATCGCATCCTTCTTCTACCTTTGAAGTAAAAATGATGGTTAGTATAATGGCAGCTAAAGCGATGGTTAGCATAAAATATGGAGAGGGTCTTTTTCTGATCATGTTATAACGTATTTTTTTCTTTCTTCTTTTTGAACCAGCTGTATGCTGCTACTAGTCCCACTAAAACGATAAGGAAGGATGCACTGGCGATGGCTACTAAGGTAAGAACCGGAGTCTTTTTGGCTTCTATTTCCGGTTGATAAATGGTAAAGACTACCTCTTCTGTTTTGGAGAGGCCGTCGTAGAATAGCTTGATGGTGCCGTTAAGATCACCCGGTCTAAAATCGGTCCTGAGAATGCCTTTCAAGGTATCACGCTGCCAGGGGCCGAGAGTGATAGTAGGCGTAGTAAGAAGTTCCGTTTCGTTGATGGAAACAATAGCGTACACGGTTTGAATGGGGTTGCCCCAATTATTCTCCACGGTTGCCCAGAACTCGCCAAATTCTTGCTCTAGAGAAGAGCTGTAGTCGATAAAGAGAAGGTCTAGGTTTCCTATCTTGAAATCATCTTTCGCTCGTTTTTCTTGACCATCATAATAAACCACTGCTTCAGCCCAATATTTTCCAGCAGAAAGTTTGTCGGGAGCTAGAGTAGTGGATAAAGAAGCTGATTCCAATGGAGGCAATGATTTTTCTTTGAGTGAGAATGAAGCGAGGGAATTATTTTTCAAATCGTAGACGGTGATATAACCCTTTAGAGAATTAATATTTTCCAGACCTTTGCTCTCTACCGTGACTGCGAAATTGATTGGTTGATGAACATTGACATCGGGAACATCGAAAGAAAGGCTTACTGCTTTCCCATGTGGAGGGACTTCTACTTTAAATCGTAGGTTTACTGAAACAAGAGATCCTACTCCTCCCTCGGACGAACCTACTTCGGTAACATGAAGAGAAAACCAATATTCGCCCGGTTCAGGCAAGGTTTCTGGTACTTCGATGATAAGATCGAATTGATTATCTACTACTTCAGTTATGCGTACATACTCTAATAATTCTCCTCCTAGGTTTACTGCAACTTTCTTATCGGTCCCTTCTATAACATAATGATTGACGATCTTTTTTCCTGGTTCGAAAATGATCGGACTTAAGTGATTCCCCCGCAGGGTCAAACTGTAAGAAGAGGGGAGGAGGACAATCAGAATTATCGAAAATAAAATCACATCTTTTTTTCTTACCATGCTGCTTTAAGGAAGGTTTGTCCACTTATATATTTTTACCCTGTGGCTAAGTCATTAAAAACAAATGTAGCATTTTTCTGTGAAGATGTTGGTGCGTCCAGTTCCTATCAAGGCGACTATCAAAGCTAAGATAAGCAAACCTAAAATTAGCTGGTCATTATTTTTCCCAAATTTCCCCTCTTTTTTTGTAAAAAAAATAAAAATTACATCATTTAATACTCTTCCGCTCCGTGCTTAGATCCTAACCGGTGGCTAGAGCATTAAAAGTGAAGTTCGCCGCCTTAAAAGAACCTGTCGGTGCATCGGAAGGGATACTAACGTTTAAGTCTACGACAAATGCATCTTGACTGTCTGTAAAGTCAAGCGGAAAAACTGATCCATTTCCACAGAGCCAATTGCCTGCGGCTGTTACATTGGTATAGTTGTTGCTTAAATTTAACCCGCGAAAGAAACTTTCCCAACAGGAACCAAGAGGTCCATCAAGAGTTCCTGTTTCTCCGGCCTGAGCAGCAAAGGTGTTGTTGGTTGTCCTTATCATAAAGTTTGGTCCAGTCCCGCCTATAAATGCAGACGCCAAACAACTGCCTGCGCAGGTGTAGTTAACGGATATATTGATATTTCCTGTGTTTTCCAGCAAGAATCCTAAATTATTACTGGTATTGAAGCCAACACAGCATGAAGTAGTAATGCCGCCGTTGCTATCCATACTACAGGAGGTGCAACCAGCAGCGACGAACCCTGATCCAAATTGGATAGTGCGGAAATTGTTGGTGATGGAGGTGGACTGACTTATAGTAATTGTAGCGTTACCTCCTGCTGAACTGGTAGCTGCCCCGGTCAAGCCAAGATATCCTAAGTCGTATAACTTGCTTACGTTCAATGATGTTCCCACAACAGTGATGACTAACGTAACAAGTAGAATTGCAAAAATAGTTTTATTAGTAGAATTCATAGTAGCACCTTTTTATTTTGACCCTTCCGGTGGTTCAATAATTTGCAGTATAGCCATTCCTGAAGCGACCTGATTTTCTTCTACCGCAACATCTTTCGCACTTTGATATTTTGGAGCAACATAACTGCTACCGTAAAAAGCATACGCATAGAGACTGGCACTCAGTAAGGTCATAACTAAAACTAAAACTACCATAACCATCAAAGCCTGAGTAGAAATGTCTTTCCTTCCGGCTCGAGAACGCCGTACGCGTAAAGATTGTTGTCTTCGCACCTTAAACACCTTTTTTTAGTAGAAAGAAAATAGTCTTTATATAGCTTTCTATTTTCGTCTTTTTTCCATTTTTTTTAAGAATAAATGGCAAAAATATTAATAAATAAAGAATAATAATTAATATAATAAAATTTTTATTTACATATAAAGAATAAATTTCTTGTTTTATTAATTATTATAAACAGAAAATTTATAAAAAGAAAAAATCTTTCCAAATAGTTTTCGTTTGGAATCCAACAAAAAAGAGAGAGATGCACTATTGAAGGCCATGAATAAGCCTTCAAAGAAGGATTTTGCGAATCAAAATCCTCTATTAGATTCGCTTTTATCTACGATTAGTTCTCAGCAATTACTGAAGATCATTCTGCAGCGAATGTATCAGGAGCATGGACTGCAGTTGCCGGAGCTGATTAAAACATTTCAAGCAGCGAAAGAGGAAGCATCCATCCCCTTATCCATATTTGCTTCTTCTCTTGATCCGGCAGAGTCGCTCTACAAATTCCTGAAAGAAAACGAAAAATTATCCTTTCAGCAGATTGCGTTGGAATTACATAGGGATCAGAAAAGTGTCTGGGCAACCTATCAGAGGTCGGCTAAAAAGAAAAAACAAGTGTTCTTCATTCAGGATGAGAAGTATTTTCTCCCATTATCTATTTTCGCCAAGCGCAAGTACAGTTTCCTAGAAAGTGTCATCTTCTACCTGAATTCTGTTCACCATCTTTCCAACAAACAAATTGCCAAACTGCTGCAGAGAACGCCGAATACAGTTGCAGTGTTGATGAAACGAGCAAGGGATAAACATGAGTCAGCATAAAGATCTGCAGTATTGGAAAAAGAAGAAGGTTGAAGTAGAGCAAGCAGTTAAAGTTCTGGCTCTGAAACGAGAGAAGACTCTTTATCTGTACGAAGTAGAAAAACGATCCCGACGGAAAACTCGTGAACAGCAGCTCAGAACATTGTTAGAATATGAAACCCGCGAATTGCAGCAGACTCAGATAGGATTGCAGAATATTAATGCTACGATTTCGTTGCTGGAAAGGGAACAGCAGAAACATTCCAGCGTAAAAGTGATAGGATTAGTATCACTGATGGTAGTGATGGTAGTTTTTGCAGGACTATTGTTGTATGATGGTATTCAAGATCATCTTACTGGCGCGGTGGTAGGAATTCAATTAGGAGTTGATACAAATTGTCGAGAAGAATATAGTTGTGTAAATGAAACGATTACTACCTGTAAAAATGAAACGGTACAGAAATGTGATGCTGCTTGTGTGAATAAAACCAAGAAGACTTGTATCGAAGAATGTAAACCGGAATGTCATCCTGAAGAGATCAACGGCATGGAGCGGGAAGTCTGTGTGAAGAGATGTTCCAACGTTTGTGATGAAGAAATTGTACAGAATTGCGGCAGTTGCGTTGATACAGTGGAAGAGAAATGCAGTTCTGACGTTGTGCAGCAATGTAGCACCAAGACATTGTGCGATGAAAGTAGCGATATTACAGGCGGAGTAACGGCAGGCATCGTTGAGGAATCACCAGTAGGAATACAACCCATTGTAGAACCTATTGAGGTTCCTGCTTCAGAAGAATTAGATGTTCAGCCGATCGAAAAAGAGATTCCCTTAGACGAGATGACTGGCGGAGCGATATCCATACCTGAAGAAGAACCGGCTTTAGAAATACCTGTGGAAGAAGAAACCCCGGAAGTAAGTGTACCGCCGGTGGTAGAAGAACCGATCGAAGAAACGCTGCCAGAGCCAATCGTAGAAAATCCTCCTGAAGAAGCTGAACCAGAACCGATAGAAAATCCTGGACCTGCCCCTGAAGAATCAGTAAAAGAACAAGTTGAACAGCCGGTAGAAAAAAATGAGGAAGAAGGGTTCTTCTTTGGATCGGTCATTCAGGCTATCCAAAACTTCATCTGGCCAGAGGATCTAAATATTCTTGCAATTAATAGAATGGTTTTAAACACCACTTATGTTACGCAAGGAAATGGCAACGTCAACCTTACTGCGTATACCGCAGGAACAGATGTAAAGTATAT
>CAYJQD010000008.1:0-26487 GCA_964372235.1 uncultured Methanosarcinales archaeon | reverse complement strand
TGGTTGGGAAGGTGATGTTTACAGTTGGAACGGTCTTATCTAAAATGGTCACATTGCCTGCTGTGTTTATCGCTCCGTCTTCAAGTCCATCATTTGGTGTGGCCTGTATACTCCAATTTTGGCCAAAGATAGTTTCATTCAGAACTATACTACTACTTTCGTTTTTGAAAATTCTAAAGATCTGATCAGAGGAAAGCGAACGGTTAAAGACCATCACTTCGTCGATGGTTCCATTCCAGTGTAGAAGGGTATGACCCCAGCCAATGTAGATTGGGGCATTCGTCGTATAAATTGGTTTTTGTGCTACAAGGGTTGATTCGTACAAGCCATTAACATATATTAAAAGATTAGTTCCATTATACACCCCGGCAACGTGATTCCAGGTATTGGCAGCAACTGCCGTATTGCTCGCTAATTGGCTAAGTCCATTTGCTTCAGTGCCGCAGGTCTGCGAAGTGTTATAAGTTTGAAATTCAAATTTGCTATCAGCTCTGAGTTGTATGGTATAGCTACCTTGGCAGCTGCCGCAAGAACTTCCCTGACAGATAATAGTATCCCCCTCTGCTGTGGCATTCTTATGCTTCATCCAAGCCATGACCGTGAATGGTTTGTCAGTTAAGTTAAATGATTCATTATAAGGGATAGAAATCCGTTCGTTGCGAAGCGTATCTCCTTGAAATTCATATGCTCCTTTGCTATCGTACCCGCCGGTCGCGTTCCAAGTAGCGTTCTCTTCAGAACCATTATTTTCAAATCCTGAATAGTCCCAGGCGTTATTATAGGGGCTATTGTTTATTCCTTCAAATGGCATATTCAAGAGAGCGATAGGGGTATCATTAACCAACCAATTGTAGATTACTTTGACACTCTGCCCTATATCTGCATCGGAGGTGCTAACATATACAGTTAAATTTACATTGGTATCATTTCTTGAGATATTAGTTGTATTTAAAACCAATGAAGAGATAGTTGGTCTTGAATTCAAGATAGTTACGTTGCCCGACTGATTCATGGTTCCATCTTCATACCCATCATTTGGTGTAGCCTGCACGGTCCAATTTTCACCAAATGCAGTTTCCTGTGCTACTGTTGTATTAGTTTTATTCTGCCAGAGGGCGAAGATTTGTTCTGAAGATAACGATCTGTTGAAGATCATGACGTCGTCGATAGTGCCGTTGAAGACCGCATGTGCTTGCCGAAGTGCACTAAACCATCTTCCTCCTATAAGGACACTGACATTTCCAGTGGTCCAGAGATCTGCACTAACGTTGGCGAAAGAACAGGCTGTTGTTGCCTGTTGCGTGCCGTTAACAAAAATAGCGGTATGAGTAAGGTTATACCGTCCCATGACATGCAACCAGGTAAGGTTCTGCACGCTGGACGCAGGAGTTGAAACAGAGCAAGTGCTACTCACTCCCGCTCCTTCCATGGATCCATTGTGAGCTATAACAAAGTTAAAAACCCTGCTAGAAGGATTTGTAATCATTAATCTCCACAACTGATTGTTACCAGAGTTTCCTGTACCAGTGTCCCAACGGCTGAGGATGTATCGGTCAGTATCTGACGATCCTGACGAAACTTCCCCGCGCAGGAAGACCCAAGCACCCATGGTACATCCGCTTACACACGTCGATTTGAGGATACTGCTGTTTCCCAAAGAGATATAATCATTCGTAGAAGAACCAGAACTTCCCTTAAACATATATGCCCCTTTTCCATCATATCCACCACTGCTATTCCATATCGCCGGCCCAGGACCACTATTATTGCCATGCAATCCAAAGTCAGAATAATCCCAGGTATTATTACCTGTACTTCCATTAATCCCTTCAAACGGCATATTCACGACGGCAATCGATGTTTCATTTACTAACCAATTATAGATCACCTTAACGCTATCCACAGTATCGTTATCAGTTGCATTGGCATAGGCAGTCAGGTTGACGTTGGTATGATTTAACGAAATGTTAGTCGTATTCAATATGACGGGAGAAATCAATGGCTTGACGTTGACGAAAATAGTACTATAATTACTGAACGAAGTGACATTCGCAGATAAAATGCCGATAGCTGAATCAAACGAAGAGATATTACATCTAAAGGTAGCATCAGTACTGTTATCACAACGTACTCCTCTTTTGAACAGACCGGGAGTTTTCCTATAGTAGCTTAGATTTTTGATTTCGATACGCGCAGAAGTGTTAATATTGAACATCATATCACCAGTAGTGATGTTCAGGTCAGCTATACCAGTCACGTTATTTCCTATGATGATGCTTTTAACCGAAATGCTATCTGCCTCACCTGCGGTCATGGAAAGATTAGCAGAAGTAGTAAGGTTTATGTTGGTCCAATTTATTGCCCCCAAAGAATTATTGTATGCTAGAGTGTTATTTGCCAATAAGAAATCGTTGAGAGTATAATTTTGGAAATAGAGGCTGTAATTCATGACGGTGAAATTGTTATTTATTATAAGATTACCAGTTGAGACATCATGGGTTGCAGTTGGTTCCTGACGTGACTCATTAAACAAAATCCCAATGGAAAACCTGGCATTGACGCTGATGAGTGTCGTTATATTATTAGATCGAATAGTATTATTATCAGAGTTTTCTAAAATGATTGCTGGAGCAAATGTCCCTTTTGGAACAATCTTGTTATTCTCAATAGTGCTATTAGAGACTCCACTAAAAGTGATGGCTGGCGTACTAATCCTTCCAACATTTTCTATGATATCACAATTTCGGATAATGATATGATCAAATCCGCCGGTGTTGTTTATTGCTGTTCCATCAGAACCGGTAGCATAGGTAATCCTATACCCCACACAATCCAAGTCAATAGAATTGTTGAGTATGTGAAAACAAGTGCCTGCTGAAGAAACATTACCAGTAAGTACATATCGACCATTGACAAGAGCTTGACAGCTGCCTATAGAGCTCGAATCCTGCGGGTGTATCGTACCCTGAATTGATTTTCCCTCCGCTTCTTTTTCTATAAGAGCGGGAGATTCTGTAGTTTCGACTGTAGGTAATATAGAAAGTGTAGATGATGATTCTTCTACTTGAGTAGTAATCGCACCGGTGATTCCTCCTTCATTATTTCTGATAGTGACGAAGGCACCTGCTAAGAAGAGAACGACTACTAGTAAAATAGCTACCTTACTCTTTTTTTGAAAGTACATCTACAATTTTGTCATAAACTTTTAGGGTTTATTAAGATTACTTATGAATACTGAATTATACATAATATTATAAATTTGCAAAAATCGTTAAAAGAAAAAATAAAATTAAATTTTACTACCTGAAAGGTAAGATTTAATGTAGGAGTTAAATGGCATTAGAATCTCTTGTTAATAAAAAAGAAGTATTTTTTTTAGTTATTACAGCTGTAGGTTGTGCCAGTGGTGTTACTATTAATGATAATCATCAAGGCGGGAATACTTCCTCCACAGGAGAAGGTGGAGCAGCTGGTTTTGTAAGTAACGGAGGTGCTGGTGGTTCAGAAGAAGTCTGTTTTCCAAATAATTCTCTTATTTGTCATAATGGTGATGCCTATTGGCAAGATAGTTGTGGTAAACTAGGTCAATTAGAAAAAGACTGTTCTGAGAAGCAAGTATGTGATAATGGCCAATGTGTGTATGATTGCAGTATGCTAACTCCTGTTTCTGGTTGTACAGAACAGAACTGTGCTTTTTATGATGCATTTGATTATGGAACTTGTAAATGGAATATCAAAACCGGATCCCCTTATACTTTAAATAATAAATTACATTTAGAAGGAAACGCTTTAATTCAAGCCAAGAACCCACCAGATCCTGATGGTTTATTTACACTATCCTCCCTTTGCAACAGTGATTTTATTATGCAATACAAAGCAGAATTACTATCGAATGCCCAAGGCAGTTTGAGCATTTCTCATAGAAATAATAATCCAAATTTTAGCGGAATAACTATTACGCATTACCCTTTGGCTGAAAATAATAAAATTATGTTTGAGTGTAATGGAAATGGATTAGTGCTAGGAGAAACCTTTGATTTACATACAGAAAAAACTCTAAAAGTACATAAGATAAGAAATAATCTTAATTTGTATGTTGACAATGTTCTAAGTGCTTCAATTACCTGTAATGGAGAGTCAACACCAGTCTATAAGATGATTGTAGCAGCAGGTTCTGCAGTGTTGCCGCAAGCTATGAAAGTAGATGATGTTACTTTGTATTGCCAAAACTAAACCATAGATTTTTTAAACACCTTTTCTTTCTTTAAGCTTTATGAATTATAAAGAGCTAGGCTTGCAATGCGGACTGGAAATCCATCAGCAATTAGAAGGAAAAAAATTATTCTGCAATTGTCCAACCACACTCAGAGATGACGAACCTGATTTTGTTATCCAGCGGAAATTACGTGCTGCAGCCGGGGAAGAAGGCGAAGTTGACATCGCTGCCAAGCAGGAACAGATAAAAGGAAAGACTTTTTCCTACCAAGGCTATTCTGATACAACTTGCTTAGTAGAGACCGACTGCGAGCCTCCGCATGAAATAAATCCTGAAGCGTTAACCGCAGCATTGCAACTGTGCAGGATAGTGGATGCAGAAATATTTCCAGTCATTCAAGTGATGAGGAAAACTATCATCGATGGTTCAAATACGTCAGGATTCCAAAGAACTTCTCTCATCGCCCGCAATGGCGCAATTAAAACAAGTGGGGGAAAAGTTAGAATAACTAATATCTCTCTAGAAGAAGACTCTTGTAAAATTATCAGTGAAAGCAACGATGAGAAAATCTATTCCTTAGACAGATTAGGAATTCCACTTATTGAAATAGGTACTGCCCCGGACATCACCTCACCAGAACATTGCCAAGAGACAGCAAAAAAATTAGGCATGCTCTTACGCTCATTGCCTAATGTTAAACGAGGCTTAGGTACGATACGGCAGGATGTTAATGTCTCCATTAAAGGTGGAATGAGAATCGAAATCAAAGGTGCACAGGATTTACGGCAGTTGCCCCTCTTAGTAGAATTTGAGGTGAAGCGTCAACAAGAATTATTGAAGATAAAAGATGAGCTAAAGAAAGTTACGCTCCCAAGTTTTCAGGTACTGGAGGTCAGTTCTTTATTTGTGCATTCTGCAGCTAATGTGATAAAGAATATATTGGCTAAGAAAGGTGTGGTAATGGCCATAAAATTACCTGGATTTGCTGGTTATCTCGGTAGAGAAGTGCAGCCAGGGCGAAGATTAGGTACAGAATTTTCTGATTGGGCAAAGGTACGGGCAGGAGTGGGTGGAATTTTCCATTCGGATGAATTGCCACGCTATGGTATTAGTGAAAACGAAGTTGCCGCAGTGAGAGAAAAGCTTGGTTGTAAAGCAGGAGATGCATTTGTACTTGTTGCCGATATGGAACAAAAAACTCGATTGGCTTTAGAAGCAGTCTATGATCGGGCACAGCAATCCTTGAAAGGTGTTCCAGGGGAAGTACGGAAAGCAAACGCAGACGGAACTACTGCCTATCTGCGACCTATACCGGGAGCAGCTAGGATGTATCCGGAAACGGATGTACCGCTGATCAAACCAGATTTGAGCAAGATCGAATTACCTGAGTTGTTGGAGGAGAAGATTATACGGTACCAGAAGGATTTTGGATTGAGCAAGGATCTGGCAGAATTTGCGGCTAAGTCAGAATTAGTGCACTTGTTTGAAGAATTAGTGGCACAATATCCCAGTGTAAAGCCAGCTTTTATTGCGGAAACACTTATTTCTGTCCCTCTGGATATCAAACGGCAATACCACCATGATCCGGAAAAGCTGACCGAAGAGAATTTTAGGGATGTTTTCAAATATTTGGCGCAGGGCAAGATTCACAAGGATATTGTCTTGGATGTCTTAATTGATATGATAACCGATAAGTTTGATCTAAAGCGTTACAGTACCTTAGGAACTGAAGAGATCCATACAGAATTGCTCAAGATTGTGAGTGAGAATAAAGGAGCACCTTTCCCAGCTTTGATGGGGTTGGCGATGAAACGACTGGCAGGAAAAGCTTCAGGGCAGTTTATCTCTGAGCAGTTACGCAAGATCTTGGAAAAAGGACATTAGAGTTGTCACTATTTGGTTACTATTTAATCGAAATATTTATAAAGGCTGTTCTTGTGAAATAAGCAAGTTTAGTAAAGAGGAGAAAAGAAAAAATGACATCGGAATATGATATCTTAGGAACATTGAAACCTTTAAAGAAAGCAGTTCCAAGACCAGAAGGTTGTATTAAAATTGGTGTAAATTTATCCGATCAATATTCACCAGTCATAAGTGCTAAAGAAAAAGCTGATGAACGAAAATTTTTACTTGGTCTATGTGCACGGGTAGCATATGAGCTTACCTCAAAAGGTAAATGAAAATGATGGATCTTAAATCACTGGAAATTGTAGTTGCAAAACACGTAGGTAAAACTATTCTTAAAGTAGTAGGTGCTGGACTCATTATTGGCGGAGCATACATTTTAGGATATACTAAAGGTAATGATGTAGCGAAAGAACAAGCATATCAAATCCAAAAAGATATATCTGCAAATCAAACAAATATCTGTGAAAAAGTAATTGGCCTATTACAAGAAGAAATGCGTCAAAATTGTAACAGAGAAAACTTTGAAAATGGAGATGTTTTACATTCTATCTCAACAAGGAAGGATCAAATTCTAGAGCAATATGATTGCTCCCCACAAGAATGGCAGTGTAAGCCTAACGAACCCTCTGATCTTGAAAAAGGTTTTAAAGTAGAATTTAGGTACAAATAAAATGGCCGATAACAACGAACCTGGATGTCTTTACCATGCTGCATTGGGCGCATTTGGTGCTGCAGCTTTCATAGTTGGTACAACGGTCGGTTACGGAATTAGAGATTATCAAGAAGAGACAGCTCCAGTATCTGAAACTTCTATTGAATCACAACGTGAAGCAGTCTGTGATCTAGCAGTAGGTCCTTTAAAGCACAATTTTAAGAAAAATTGCAATAGGGAAAATTTTGAAAGAGGGGATCTTTTGAAAAAAATTTCTCAAGAAAAAAATCAGATTTTAGAAAGTATCGATTGTCAAGCCCAAATTTGGGAGTGTAAACCTTCTAAACCATACGATCTTGAGAACAGCCAATTTGAAGCAATATTCAGGTATAAATAAAATGATAAAATATGAACATAGGAAGTTAAATTATGTAATTGCAGAAATGCTGGAGCAACCTAGATCAACTCCTCTTGCAAAAGAGCAAGAGATAGAAGAAGTACAACCGGAAATGCCTATGCATCTAGTACGCTATAAATTTTTTGAAGAAAGTTCTGGTGATGAATTGGATACATTGTTGGACCGCTTAGTCAAACAGAAAAAATAATTACACTTACCAAATCTATATAAGTATCTTCTTTCTTCCTCTTTAGATGGAAAAAAAGGTGTGTTCAGTACTGACACTTATTGCGATATCCTGCCAAACTCCTATTTACACCGTACCACCTGAAGATTCGTACTTTCAAAAACAAAAAGAGCCTGAATTTTCTTTAGATGATGTTGTTGATGGACAAGAATCAGTAAATACCCCATTAGTAATTAATGAAGAACTTACTAAAATAAAAGTAAAGACCTATTTTGATACTCTCTCACCGGAGTATAAAGCGCTGTTGGAAACTATTTCCTGGGCGGAATACACCTTAGAACCGTGTATAGAAGGGGTAAGTCCACATCAGGTCTTAGTTGCTGGTATAGTGATAGAGGATAAGCATAATCGCTACGGTGGCAAGTTTGAAAAATGCCCAGGAAATTATTTTGTTGGCTTCGGCGATCATCCTAGGATAAAAGTAAAATGGCATAATCGAGCTAGAGCTTCCACTGCAGCAGGAAAATTACAATGGATGGAACAGACCTATGACGGCCTTCGTAAGCTAAAAGCATGCGGTCCAACAAGAAAGGAGGATTGCGGTTTGTTTTCTGATTTCACACCGGATGAACAGGATGAAGCGGGGATGTATGTGGCACAAATTCAGAATGGGGTTACTCAAGAAATGTTAGAAAAAGCAATCCAGTCTGGAAATTTTAAACCGGTCTGGAAAAAGTTAGCAAAAACATGGGCTTCATTACCTTACTACGATTGGAAAGGGAGAGGCGTGGGATATTATCGCCGACAGCGAAATGCGCGATCATTTGAATTATTAAAGGAAAAGTATATGGAGAAGTACGAATTCTATAAGCCTAAGCATGAATGAGAAATATAAAAAAAGTATTACCATCCTTTTTTGTATAGTTTTACCTCTTTTCCTCTTGCTGCTTTCGTACAAGACGGTGTTGTTCTTTACCTCCTTGACGTCTGCTCAGGAAGAGGTTTTTCTCTTTTTAGATGGAAAACAAGAATTATCGACAGAATTTACTGAATTAGAAAGATCACATTTAGAAGATGTAAAAGAGGTAATGATGTATGCTGATTATGTGTTGTATGTCTTGTTGTTGACTTTGGCGCTGGTAATTACGTATTATAAGAAACAGAAAGATTTCGTTTTGAAATTGTTTGAGTATGGCGGGAAAACAACAATAGCAGCAATGCTGCTATTGGGAATGCTTTCCTTTTTATTTTTTGATGCTCTCTTTACTATTTTTCACCAGATTTTTTTCCCGCAAGGGAACTGGCAGTTTGCAGCAGATTCGTTGTTGATCCAAACTTTTCCTCTTGAATTTTTTGTTACGATAAGCAGGAATATATTTTTACTAACGATCCTTTTAGGAATACTTTTTATACTTCTAGAATATTCTTATCATCATGTTCGTGGCAACCGGAATTAAAGCCTGGATAGTTATTCTTATTATTCTAGCGCTGATCATTGTATTTTTGGTGCTGTTGTTTAACTTATTTTTGTTACTTCTACCAGTAATAATCGTTATCTTGATCGTTAGTTATCTTTTTAGGAAGTTGAATAAACTTAAACATACGAAGAAAAAATGAAACCAACAAAATTAAACATTTTGAGATTTCATTTTAATAACGGTTAAAATGAAACCAATTATTCTGCTTAATTTCAAAACCTACCCTGAAACTGTGGGAAGAAAAGCATTATTGCTAGCCAAAAAGCTGGAAAAGGTAAGATCCAGAAAATATCAGGTAATTATTGCGCCTTCATTACCTACTTTGGAAGAAGTAGCAAAAGGAACGTCTCTAACTGTATTCGCTCAGCATACAGATCTAGCCGGTTTAGGACCATTCACTGGCAAGATTTCTGCACAGGAGTTAAAAAAAATAGGTGTCAAAGGGACGTTGTTAAATCATTCTGAACGGAAAATTCCTCTTTCTATCCTGAAAAAGATTGTTGCTGACTGCAAGAAGCATAAACTGGTTACCGTAGTGTGCGCTTCATCTCTAGGAGAAGCAAAACATGTTACTACTCTTGCTCCTGATTATCTTGCTTACGAACCGCCAGAATTAATTGGTGGGAATATCTCAGTTACCAAAGCTAAGCCGGAAATAATTGCCAAGGCAGTAAAGATGGTTGCTAAAATTAGTCCTAAAACAAAGGTCTTATGTGGAGCAGGAGTTCAGTCTCGAGAAGATATCTTGAAGGCCTTGAAACTGGGTACAAAAGGAGTCTTGATCGGGCATGCAGTGCCGAAAGCGAAAGATCCGGCTCAATTTTTGAAGCAGCTTTTAGAATAAGCATATACTTTCTATTGACTACTTTTATCTAATTTGTAAATCTTTAGATTAGCAATGCAAACATTAACCTTGTTTATTTCAGAACATGTAGAAGCAGCCATATTACGAAAAGATCTGGAGGAAATTATTGAAGAATACAAAGGCAAGAAGATCACCTATTTTGCTTTTCCACTGCCTTACGCTGTTGGACTAGGACAAGTCTATGAATTTCCATCAAAAGGCACGGTGATTACGGTAACCAATGACGTCGGAAAATTTTATGATGAACACCTGCACATTCCTGGTGGAGCACTATGGTATAATGCTCGGATTTATTTCATTGGCTTTAACGAAGAAACTTGGGAATTTCAATGGTTAAAGCAAAGCTTTGAGTCTTTGCATAATAAATACACAGAGAACTAGTGATTCATAATTTATCTATTTTCTTTTCCTATGTTTTTTACTTTCTGCTCCATTTTGATGGAAATAAAAACAATTATTGAAATTATAAAGACGATAGTCGCCGCTAACTTAATTTTTTGGGAATGTTTTTGTACTGTAACGTAAAAACTACCAAGGAATGTACCTGTTTCCTCTTTATCAAGAATACTCTGATTCTCTCCCAGAGTAGTTTGAGCAGTTCCTTCTAATGTTGCTTTTGCTTCTTTTTTATCTGCCGCATCTTTTTCTCCAATTATGAAATAGCTGAAACCAGGAGTTTCCGCCTTATATCTCACTACATCTCCATCGGCAGTAATAACTGACGTAGGCAGAGCAATCCATTCGCTACCAGAGTATCTGAATAAAGCTATATCCTCAGAAGTCAAAGTATAGTCGGATAACCAACCTTTAGCTACTTCAAAGTACAATCTTCTTTCAGAGACTGACTCGGGCTTTAACAACGGAGAGGTGGTGATCTCAAAACTCTTGAAATAAAGATTATAGAATCTTTTTCTAACAACCTCAGGCAGTTCAGGCTGAGCAACGCTTACCCACACGCCAACCACTTTGTCTATTGCTGTAAATTCTAACTTCGTGATAGGTAAAGCACTGTTCTCCAGATCCATGAAAGCTTTTCCTGGAGCAAGAATCGCCCAAGTCTTCTTTTCAAAGCTTCCAGAAACCCCTTCCGAGACGCCACCATAACCTCCACCACCTCCACCGGAACTACTGCTAGACGAACTTGAACTTGGACTTGTGTCAGCAACGTTGTCAACAGTCAGAGTGATCGATTGAGTATTGTTGAGGTTATTGAGTGAATCGTTAGCAAACACGGTGAAAGTCAGCGCACCTTCAGCAATGATGGAAGTATTGATACTTAGATTCCATATCCCGCTAGTATTGGAGGGGGTGCGATTGAAGGGATTGGTACCATTGCTGAATTGGAAGATAACGGTCTGGACATCGCTTAGGTTCTCTCGTATTGTCGTGTTGAAGTCTTTTATTTCCCTGATTGTTGACCCAGCGGTAGGAACAGAGATGATAACTCTAGGACCTGTTCTGTCTACCGTGAACGAGATGTTCACGCTTTGGTTGACAAAGCCAAATGAGTTGTTGACATAGACGGTAGCATTATGCCGACCATCCACCAAGGAAGACATGTTAACCGTAACATTCCATGATCCAGAGGTGTTTGATGCAGTGCGATTGAATGGAGTAGCGTTACTGTTGAACATGAAGAGGACCGTGCTGATACTGGTATTAGTATCTGTTACGGAGACGTTAAAAAGCTGGTTTTGCGTGGTTAGATTAGGATTGTTGGTGGGAGTGTTGACACTCACATTTGGAACAGAGCCTTCACCAAGACTGTAGTTGGTGAAGTGGGTAACGTTGAAGACAAATGTATCATTTCTAGAGAGCATAGTGCAGATGGTAGCATTACAAACATTGCCATTTAGGTATGGAAACTTGTTGCGGAGGCTTAGCAGGTCGGTGTTGTAGAAGGTTATGTTAGCGGTGAGGTTGAATCCTCTCTTGCTCGAGTTTACAAATAAGCTATTATTACTGATAATAATATCGGTGCTAAGATTGGTTCCATTGGCATTGACCTGCTGTAAGAAAAATATTTCCGCTTCGTTGGTATCTCTAAGGGTTAGATTTGGACCATCAATTATATAACTGCTTATGGCTTGAATTTCATTTTCAAGAACAATGTTTGTGGAAGCAATTATAGTGAGATTATTGTTGCTGTAACTGTTGTTTCTGAAGGTGATATTATTAGAACTATTGATCCAGATGCCAAACCATTGGCTTTGATTAGAAGTGATTATATTATCCTGGATGGTAATATTTGAATTATTTCCAGTAATGACTATCTGGCCCGGTTCAAAGTCTATGCCATAGAAAGCAGCAGCGCCATAAGAAGTGTTTAAGATAGAATTCCCTTTAATCACGATTGAACGAGCGCTGTAGGCGATTTCAATTGCGGTAACAGAAATGTTATGAAGAGTATTATTAGCAATAATATAAAAAGATGCCGGCCCATTCTCAAGATTGGTTCTTATACCGCGGTGAGCATGGCGAAATACATTATTTCGGATAATATTATTTTCATCACCGTAGGAAAAAATAAGAATGACTGTACTTTGATTTGACCCGATAATAGTGTTATTATCTATGACATTATAATCACCGCCTAGAACAATAGGATTATTTTCTTCAAACGAGAACCCGCTCATGTTATTATTGATGATGGTGTTGTTATAGCTACTGGAATCTAAATTAACCGCTCCATCAGAGATATTATTAATTGTATTCCTGGCAATAACACAATTGTCTCCGGCCATGACAATTCCTAAGCCCCCGTGATTAATAGTACTGTCGCGTATCATTTCCACATTTCTACAATTGACCGAGGCATTAACGTAGATTCCACAAAGATAGCCAAAAGGGCAATTATCAGGATCTACTGCCCCTATCCTTGAAACGGTGCTATTATCTATTGAAAAAAGATTAGAGGAAGTGGAAATAACATAAGCTAATGAGGAATCGTTAGAGGTTATCTTTGAATTCTGCAAAGCATAAAATGCACCACCTTGCAACACATTAATTCCAGCCTGGCCTTTTCCCAGCTGTGACATATTGAACGTTGTATTCCTAAGTGTTAGATTCCCTCCATTCAAGATTGTGACATTTCCTACGATGGCGAGCGTTTCATTTTCACAGCTGATGGCAGAAGAAATATTCCAATGAGGATAGGCTGTACTATTGGTATAATTGCCAGAACAATTGGTGGCTAAGATGCTTAGTCTTTGATCGTAGATTATTGCTCCAGTAAGTCCAGCTGGCTTGAAGAGAACTATAACTACCACGATCATCAAAAAAATAAAAATAAACCCTGTATATCGTACCACGCTCTTTTTTGATGGATCCAAGGGATGTAAAACAAACAGGTTATTATATATATAAACTTAACTTAATTCAAAAAAAATACGATTCAAATCACTTTCACAATAAAGGTCTGAGGATTGCCGTATAGATTATTCTTGCTGTCAAACACTTCAGCGACAAAGATGTATTCTCCTTTAATGGCATCTTTAGGTACTTGGATAAGGATCGCTTCTTTATTGTTAGCGTTGCTTTCGATGGCGATAGAAGCAGTGTTGTATAAAGCCCAACCAGCGACGTTGAGAGGATTCACTTGTGTTGTGACATCCGCTTTCGTTTCGTCGGTAACTTTATTTAAACGGATTTCTATCCTAAAATTTTCTATAGTATCATAGGTGTTTAAGATGCCTAAGCCAAAGATGTGGCTATCTCCTCGAGGAACGGTGGCAACATGCAATGGAAGGGCTACTTTCTTTCCTTGGCCGACCAGCAAACGCTCTAATTCATCCTGCGTTTTCAAATCAAGCTGCGCTTTGATATCTTCTGCACCACCGATGAATTGGTAGATCAAGGTAATCCCTGCACCAAGGATGACGAGGGAAATGATGATTATGACTAACGTTTCGATAGAAAGACCAATAGCTCCTCTGATGTTGCTATTAGAGTGCCTCTTTTTCATTCTCTAGTTACTAGCCAAATAGTATTTATAAACATTTTGACGGCGTTTCATTGTGATTTACAACTTTAGATTTATTAGAATATTCTAGGTGGTGGCAGATGTAGGAGGAAACTATGTCGCTAGAGAAAAAAGTTGCTATTGGAATGTTTGCTGCCATGAATGGGCTATCTTGCACAGATGCTAATTCTACCGAGCTAGGAGGAGTAAAGATTTACGAAACGATAACTGATAACGAAGGAAAAGCATTCTTCACTGAAGAGGAAACTGACGAGGAAGTGGAAGTACGAGTTGTAATCAAAGACACTGATTTTCCGGTGTCAGATGCGACAGTATTATATTTTGATAATCTAAACTCAGAAGGTTTTCTTATTTCCCATCCTGCGTTCCAACCGCAATTGAATATCGCGCTGCACAACAGTGATCATCGATATCCGTTGAGTTTAACTCCAGCAGTACTTCCTCATAAAGGAGCAGGGAAGGAATATTCCAGAATAGGAGCAGAACGGTATATCTCTTGGGCGGAAGCGAACTGGGAGCATACAGGATGTTTAACCCGAGATAATATGATTACGCTGATGAAACCAGGAGTATATTTGATGAAAAAGTTAGGAATAGTAGAAACGTTTGGCTTTTCTGAAGAGAAGTTCGATAAAGGAGTAAAGTATATTGAAGACAATTTACCGGAGACGGCGGTAGCAGATATGTATGTATTCATTCCATATAAACATGGATTTAGTGCGTCAACAACTACTATAACTGCCTTGGACATAAAATTCAGCGGCGGCTGTGCGTATGGTGGAAACAAAAATAATGCTGGTGACAATAGTGGTAACAATAATGCTAACCAAAACAATGGTGGAAGTGATTGCGCTGGAATGTTGTTTTGTGATGAATTTACTGGAACAAGTCTCAATATTAGTAAATGGAATGTTATCAACGATTCAGGCCTAAGTGTATACGGGGGATGGTTATCTTTGCCGAATGCTTCTTCCATCGCTGCACAGGATCAGTTTGGAGGTTCCTGTGTAGATAAACGAGTCGATTTGAAGACCAGCACTTATGGATCTTCTGTCTTCTTAGGCAACATGGGACTCTCAGCTGGTAATAATACGGGAATCCTTAGCTGCAACGGTGAAGATGCTTTGGTCGATCTATCTGGAGCAGAGAATGGTTTGTCCTTGTACAAAAGCGGAGGATTACTTTCCTTGCTGGTAAATGGCCAGGTTACAAGTATTTCTTGCGCAGAAAATATCAGCTACGTGCAGCTTACTGCTGGTTTGAACGATAAAGTTGATGTTGATTATATAAGAGTTAAGTGTAACTAATAACAAAAAGAATAAAGTCATGAAAGTGCGGGAAAGCGTCTCACCTCGCTCTAAAGAGCGAGGCTTTCTGCCTATTTAATGTAAAAAATAACTATTTACTTTACAATCTCATATTCCTTCACGATAATGATAAGGAATATCAGCAGTAAGACAGCTCCGGCGATCATGTGCCAGACACCCTCTAAAAGACTTTCTGCAGTCAAGGAAACATACATTCCCCAGCCCATCACGATAAATCCTAGCCAAAGAAATTTGTCTAATACTAACTTCATGATCTCAAATTCTTGAGCTTCGGTTAATCGCTTTTTTCCGTTTGATTGTGCTTTTGCCATGTTGTTACCTCTATCCTACTCGCACGAAGAAGCTTCGCGTGTCATATAATTCACAGCCTGCGCCAACGGTGCCAGAAGCGCATGCGCCGGGAGTGCTTTCTGCCAAGACATCAACTTTATACAAGTAATTTCCAGCAGCAGAACTCTTGGCAGTGATAGTAATTGGTATAACATCTCCTGCAGTGGGTGATAATCGTTTTTCAACCAGATTACTGTAAAAGAAAATTATCTCGTTACCTGCCTCTGGACTTTGATCCTCTGTTCCGTCAGGATTTTGCTTTTTAATAAAGGCAATTTTGACTCCGAAGGTTTTCTCAGTTAATCCAGTATTGACAATCCCAATATTCTCTAACGCTTCTTTACCTCGTTCTAAGTTAACTTGAGAAGTTATGGAAACTTTCTTTCCGGAAACGCGGAGATCTTCAAGAATCTGTTCCTTGATTTTAGCCTGGACACCTTTACTCGTTTCCCCAATATCTTTGAAAGTGCTCTTTACAAAACCTAGACCTAAACCTAGTACGGTAAGGGCAATGACAACAATAACAATAGCTTGGATAGATACGTCAAGAGAACCTTTCTTGTTAATTCTCATAACTACACCTCTTTTTTAACGCCTGCATTTAAAAAAAGGTTCGAAGGACTTGTCCTTCGCATACCTCTTTTGAAACATCTCTTTGGATACTTAGGTTACAACCAAATCTTTCATGTATTTAAAGGTTGCGGAAAGGTTTGTACTCTACCCAAACATCCTCCCTACAACTAAAGAGACTACATCTTTTCCAAGCAGTAAAAACACATAGGCAATCAAGAAGCTAGGCACGAAAGGAATACCTTCTTTAATCAGAACTGAACTTATCTTATGATTATGCAGTTTTTTGATATCATGTTGGGTAAGCGTTTTCTTCTTCACTACTTTTTTTCCATGAATGATTACATCTTCTGCCAGCCAATCTCCTTCTGTTAACGCTTGAATATCCCGCTCGCTGACAAAACAGCAGCTTTGTATCGCTACTAGGAAAAGGAGAAGATAATACAGCATCACCAACAAAGTCACAACCAGCAACAAATAATGAACCAAGACTCCTGCACCCAGGAAGAGCATAGAACCAAAACCGATACTTAGATGGATCATTTTATGATTCCCGAGCAGCGAACGCAGTTCAGGAAGCAAACAGTGCCGACGTCTGACCGCAAGAACAACTAACCAGGCCACACCATACAACGCGCCAGAAAATAAAAGCAAGACTAAAAACCACAACGGAATCAAGCTGGCCTCAGAAAATGGATACGCTATTCCTAACGCTCCCCCCATTCCCATGAGAAGTTTGCTATCTCCGCCGCCCCATTGATGAGTGTAGTAAAAGAGGAGGGCGAGAAGATAAAAAGCGGCAAAGCCTAGAAGACCGCTTACAAAGATTTGCCAACCGTCTTGAAATGAATAGATCCCTCTTATTCCCAAAGCGGCAATAATAAATCCATAACTTAGCCAGTCAGGCACTTCTTTTGTGCGTAAGTCCGTATAAGAAGCAATACTTAATATTACAATAATTAAACAATCTAACACAACATCCATCATTACTAGGAGAAAACAACTTTAAGCTATATTAAGTTTTAGGTTTAAAAAAGAAAGTTATAAAAAGAGAAAACCAAATTTAATAGGGTTTTATTTGAGGAGGTTTTAACTATGAGGAAAGTACTTGTTTTAAGCGTTATTTTAATGATGTTGTTATCTGGGCGAGCAGTAGCTCAGGAAGAACTAGCTGACCCGGGAATGACTCCTGACAGTCCTGTTTATTTTTTAGATGATCTTTCTGATTTCTTCCAAGGTACAGAAGCGGTGACTGATGAAAAAGCAGCAGAAGTAGTAGCCATGGCTGAGAAAGATGACGAAAAAGCACTGGCCAAAGCTATCGCCAAGTATGACAAAGCGTTGCTCAAGCAAAAGAAGAAAGCATATTTAGATGAAGAAAAAACCGCAAAAGTATCAGAACAAGTGGGAAAACATCTTGCAGTATTAGCAAAAGTATTGCAGCAGGTTCCCGAAAATGCCAAGCCTTCTATCCAGAAAGTGATGGAAAAAAGCGCTAAGGGATTAAGCGATTCCTTCAAAGAATTAAAAGCACTGAATGAAGAGAAAGGAAAGAAAGTTGCAGAAGAAACCTTACAGAAAGTCCTTGCTGATGCTCCGGAAGCAGCACAAAAGGGATTACAGAATGCGCTTGATAATGTGATTAAGAACGAAGCAAAAGAATCGCAGAAGCAAGCTGATGAAGCTAATGAAGAGTCAGAAGAGCTGCAGAAAGTTTTGGATGAATTAAAAAAGGAATTAGAAGAAGCCGAAAAGAAGCAAGCTGAAGAAGTTGAAGAGCTTAAAAAACAGGTAGAGGAAGCGGAAAAACAAGCTAAAGAAGCAAAAGAAAAGGCAGAAGAACTGAAAGAAACTGCTGATAAGGCCAAAGAGTTGCTTGATGCCTATGAAAAAGCAAAAAAAGAGGGACCAAAAAAGTTAGTAGAAGAGATCATTCCCGTTGATGAAGGTAAAAGTAAAGGCAAAGTTGAGTTGTCTGAGATAAATGATCTTCTTAAAGAAGTTCCCAACATCCCAGCAAAAGATAAGGTCGAGTTCATTCAGGACATAGTGCAGGAATTGCAGAACGTGCCTGAAAGTAAAGCTAAAGTAAATGTCAGCAAAGAGGTGTTGTCACAGATTGAAATTTTACCTGATGATAATAAGAAAAGTAATGTCTTGAAAGATTACATAAAGGTAGTGCAATCTATGCCCGCTGATGAAGATAAAGGCCAAATCCTTAAGGAAGTTATCCCTGAAGTACAAGATTTGCCTACCGATAGCAGCAAGACCCAGGTAGTAAAAGACTTACTGCCACAGCTCCAAACTTCTCCGGTAGATCTTTCCGACGCAAAGTCAGACTTGATCCAGGATTTCATTACGGAAGTTCAGATCCTACCGCAGAATAAGAAGAAAGTAAACCTTACCAAAGATTTGCTGGAAATCGCTCCTTTACTGCCAGAAGAAGAGAAAGCTGATTACATTAAAGATGTAGTTAAAGTGGTAGAAAAGCTGACCGACAACAAGGAAAAAACCCTGGTAGTTGATACCTTGATCTTGCAAGTAGGGAAACTTCCAGAAAGTGATTCAAAAGTAACTTTAGTGCAAAGTGCAGTGCTGCAATTACAAAAGTTGCCCGAAGACAAAGGAAAAACTGATGCTATCAAAAACTTAGTAATAGTGGTGCAAACCTTACCTGAAGAAGACGAAAAGACTACTGTCGTAAAAGATCTTATCAGCATGGTGCAAGTAATTCCAGTGGAAAATCAAGATAAAGGCACTATCGCCTCAAGCTTAATAACAGAAGTGCAGAAACTGCCAGTGGTAGAGTCTGAAAAAACGACGCTAGTAGACAGCCTTAACAAGATCGTGGTAGCAAATCCTATAGTAGAACCAGTGCAGCAAACAACGCAGGTAGTAACCACTACTAATACGACGGTAAGCAAAGCTTTGCCGTCAAGAATTGTAAAGTATTAGTTTTTTCTTATTTTTTATTTTATTCTAATTTTTAGAAAACGTGTCCTAATTTTTTCTTTTTAACTTGAAGATAACTTTCATTCATTTTGTTAGGAGAAATGATAAGCGGTACACGCTCTTTTACTTGAATCCCTGCTTGCTGCAACTCTTGTATTTTTCGAGGATTATTAGTCAACAATCTAATAGAAGAAACACCTAAATCTCTTAGGATCTCTGCCGCTATGGCGTACTCTCGAGCATCATCTTTAAAACCAAGCTTGGTGTTGGCTTCTACGGTGTCCAATCCTTTATCTTGGTGATGATAAGCTGTAATTTTATTAAACAAGCCAATGCCTCTGCCTTCTTGTTGAAGATGGATGAGAACGCCGTCTTCTTTGGAAAGAATCTTGAGCGTTTGTTGTAATTGCTCGCCGCAATCACAGCGAAGGGAAGCGAGAGCATCGCCAGTTAGACACTGAGAATGGATGCGAACCAAAGGATCTTTACTAAGATTTCCTTTAGTCAGAGCTACATGCTCAGCTTTATCCTCTTTGTAAGCAATTATAGTAAACAGGCCATATCGAGTTGGAAGATGGGCTGAGGGTGATTTTTGCAAAGGCATAACTTTATGATAAGAGAAGAACTTAAAAAATATATGGAAAATAGGTATTACAGGATAGCCAAAACATTTATATACAAAATTTAACTTATTCGTAGAAAAGAAGGTGGATTACTATGACTCATAAACCGGAACATGAACATTTACCTCACAGTTTGATTGTTGATTTAAAACATGATGTCGAAGCGTTAAAGAAAAAATTATCTCAGCCCGACACTAAAACGCACGAATTGATCCTGGAAATAGAAAGCTTGAAGGATGCGGTGCATCAACTTAATGTCATCTTTGAAAAGGCACTTAAGGAGATGAAAGAAGAAGATGTTAGCAAAACGTTTCATACTATTACAGAAAAATTAACTATGCTGGTCACGCAAAACGAGACCATTGCCCAAGGGATGGTAGCAGTATCTGATAAATTAGATACTTTTATGACCAGACAGTTGAATAGAGCAATGGGTCAGCCTAGCTCACCGGGCATGCAAGTGCAGCACACTATGGGTGCGCCGATGATGTCGGGAAGATTCGCTCCTAAGCCAGAAATGTCCATGCCATCGATGCCTGCTTCCACAGAGCCGGCAGGGTTTCCACCACCGCCGCCTGGACCTTCTAGCAAAAAAAGAGTCGGTTTGTTCTAGAACATGAGTTCGCTTCAGGCCATACAACTGCTCACCACTGCGGCAAGAATCGCGCGAGAAGAGCGAGAATCGTTTTCTAAAGCAGGGATCACTAAAAAACTGCAAGATATCAAGTATTTATCTTCGCAAAAGAAAGTGCCGCGGCTGAGCCTGCGAAAAGAAATAGTTCATCTTGAGAACCAACTGCAAGGGATCTTAGAATTAGAGGAGCGATTTGCCCGACATAAAGAAAAAGAATCTATCACGGTTGCTTCTTTAAAACAGCAGTTGGCAACCTTGAAAAATAAATTGAGAGCAGTGGAAGATTTAGATCTAGATAAAAAAGTAGATCATCTTTCTTTCTTATTAGGTGAACATCTGGCCAGAAAAGAAATCAAGGGAGAAGTAGCTCTAACTGAGGCAACAAGTTTAGGAGATACTGCTCCTCAAGAACAAATGGTAGAACCAGCAGTGGAAGAAAAACATCAAGCTGGCCTGAATAGCGCTAAAAAAGCGGCGATGCTGCAAAAACGATTAGAAGCGTTGAAACATGAATTGGATCTGCATCGGGAATTGGAAACCAAAAATCCGAAAGAGATGAAAGAATTGGAAGAGAAGATCGCGCTGTTTGAACAAAAATTACAGCAATACTACGAACAACATCCGGAAGCGATGCTGCATGAAGTTGGATCAGTAGATGTTCCTGCTAACTTTGAAGTCAAACATAAGATGCTATTTCCACAGACTGAGCAGAAGGAAGAAGAGAAAGTTGAAGAAGATTCTGAAGATATAAAAGAAGTACAAAGACAACTGCCCTTGCCTCCTCCGCCAAGGATGAGTAAGAAAAGGGAATAAGCCCCTAAACATCCTTCCCCATAATCGTCCGTCTGCCGTTTTCTTTGGCGCGTTTGGCAGCATCGAGGATAAGCTGTTTGACTTTTTCATCTAATTTGTCCATAAAATCGCCGGATAAATTATCCAGCCCTAGACCTGATTCTTTTAGAATATCTTTAACTTGCGTTCGTACAACCAGAGTAGTCATAGAAAAGAAGAAGCCTGCCTTTTTTATAAACGTTATGTTATTTTAGGCTCTGTAGAATGTCTCGAAAGTCGCCTTGGCCGTTAGCCTCAGCTTTTCCTTGTTTGTCGCATAGAGAGAAAAGCAACGTAACTTTTGCTTACGTCTTAGATAGTTCGGCTAACCTTAAGGCCTAGGCGGTGACTTTCTCTACAGAGCATTATTTTAGACTGTATCTGCCTAGAGCTTTCATTTTTGTTTCGAGGTCTTGATTGCCATTGATAAGGTCTACTCCTTGATAACTATAGATAACGTATTCAGAGTAATTCTTACTCAAAGAATCGCGGACAGCTTCATGCAGGCTGAGAAATTGAGGCGCCCTATACTGATCCCTATCATTGCTGTTGATTCCCCAATACCCATTCATATTGTAAGCAAACACCGCATGCGCGCTTTCACGATCAGGATGGGAGATATAGATGATATACCCTTCGTCAATATCATTTTCCAGCAGAGCAGCGGCGCAGATGGCGTAATCCTCGCAATCTCCTTTCCGTAAAGCATAGGTCAATGCGCAAGGCGCCCAGAAATCTTTTTTGCCATGCAAAATGGGATCTCGCTGATAAGTAAGAACAGTGTCTAGCCATTGCTGAGCTTCTTGGGCAGTAGAAATTTGAGTGACAGAAGAAGGCAGGGTGGGAGGAGGAGCATATCGTGGAGCACAACTCATAGTAGCAACAGAAAAAATTGCTGCACCTAAACCTCTTTCCATTACATAATTGTAAACACTAAGAAATATATATTTTAGTGATATATTGTCTATACTATAAATTATTTCTTGCTTACGACGGGAAGATATAAAGAGCCTATTCTGATCTCTGCGACTGCGCCCATAGGGAACGAAACTGCTCGTTGGTCATGAGAATCCGGCAAGATAATCCCTGCATTGTCGTTGGAAGATTGGATGGCTAGAACTTGATTGGGATATAAGCTGCTTTTACTCCGTGATGCATGTTCGGTCAAGATGACTCTGGCTTCTGCTGTATCTTTTGAAAAGGTATCACTTTCTCCAAAGGTTATAGCATGCACATTGTCATACCAAGAACCGTGGCCAGAACCAGCTCCAGTGGCAACCAAAATACCGGAAGATTTGTCAGGAAAAATTTCTTTTCCATCCAGATATACATGATTTCGAGACATCATCCAGCGCTTAGTCTCGCCAGCAAAGATCTCATTGATAGCCGGATACATAGAAGTAACTCTTTCTCCTTGCCTAACTGTTGTTTCTAAAGCAGCCCATTTTTCAACTTCAAAGGAATCATCTTGTATTCTATGCAGATAATCTAGTAACGTGTCCACCGTGAAATAAAGCTGGCCGCCCCAGCTCCTGTTAGGATCCAGCACCGTTCCAAACACCATTTTTTCTTTATCCGGATTTTCTTGCAGATAATGCAGCAGTAGCTGTGCACAATACGTGAAATGGTTGTCGCCGCCGAGGAATACAAAACCATCGTACTTATCAATGATCGTAGAGGTCAAGGCGCCCCGGTCAATAATCTGTTCCGGATAGAAGGATGATTGCAGCTTAGCTAGATTTGTTTTTTGCGCAAGATGTCCGTCTTTCAAATTCTGCCATAATTGCGGAACATAATTTTTTCTTGCTTTTTCTTCATGGCCGTGTCTATCTATCTCACATTCATAACGGCTCTTACTGGCAACAATAATAATTTTTTCTAGATCCATGCAATCACTATCCATTTCTCACTACATTTGCGACATACTCAGCAATGGCTAAGGAAGAGGTAAAGCCTGGTGAATCAGCGATGAGATGAATTGCTTGAGGATATTTTTTATCGCGCTCAATCACAAAATCATCATAGCCGACAATTTTAGCTTGTATCCCCACTTGATCGAATTCTAAATCTTCAACCTGAAGAGCTGGGAAAAACTTAGAAATATCTCTATAATAGTCGCGTGGATCAGTATGTTCATGCTGGTAATCCTTCTTATCTTTTACTATATGATTCAATGGACCTACCAGTACAGTGTTACCTACAACTGCTCTTCCTTGCGCATCATATTCAAACACCGAAGTAAGATGGGTACCAGACATCTCCTTCGGTTTTCCCCACTGGTTGAACATGCCGGGGATATCCTTCAGTACAGGATAGACATTTAATTCCCTTACATAGATATCGCTTCTTGCTTTCTTGGAAAATTTCATATATTCTCCTTTCAGCGGCTTTATAACATATGGAAATTCAGGATTGATCATCCTTCCAACTTCGTCAGCAAATAAGCCAGCAGCGTTGATGATCATCTTTGATTCAAATTGATATTCTTCTCCTTCTTGATTAACTGTTAGGATAAATCTATCAATATCTGGTTTAACATCTGTTACCTTGGCTCTCTTCAAAATCATTCCTTGTGTTCCATTAACTAACGATTCCAGCTTGTTGAGATATTCAGCAGCATTAACGATGCCCGTGCTTGGAGTGTACAAGGCAGCAACTGCATCTACGTTTGGTTCATAGTCTTTTATTTCTTCTCGATGTAATCTTTTCACGCCAGGAACTTCGTTACGTCGCGCACGTTCTTCCAGTTCATTTAGTTTGGGAATATCTTCCAAAGTAGCCGCGACTGTTAATTTTCCTACATTCTTAGCAGCCACAGCATGCTCTTCAGTAAATTTTCCTAGCAATTCATTGCCCCGGACGCATAGTTTAGCTTTCAAGGAACCAGGATGATAAAAGATGCCAGAATGCTTGACGCCAGAATTATGACCAGATTGCTCTTCTCCCAAAAATTTTTGTTTTTCAAAAATTGCAACAGTCTTTTCAGGATATTCTTTTGCTAAAGCCAATCCTGTAGCTAATCCGTTACAACCGCCACCGATAATGGTTATGTCAATTGATTCCATGCTTATCTTCCCCCATATTTTGCACAGACATGGTGTGTATTCTACAATAAGAATGTTTATAAATTTTCTTATCTCTGAAATGAAAATGGATAGCTGCATCTTCTGTAAAATTGGCAAAGGAGAAATTCCCGCTCATAAAGTCTATGAAGATAAGAACGTCATTGCCTTCTTGGATGTTAAGCCGCATACGAAAGGGCATACTGTCGTTATCCCTAAAGCGCATGGCGTGATCGTGTTTGATTTTTCTGATAAGCAGCTGCAAGAAGTGATGGTGGCAGTACGAAAAACAATGGAAAGAATACAGAAAGTGTTGTCTCCAGATGGATTTAATGTAGGATGGAACCATAATTCTGCAGCCGGGCAAGTAGTGCCGCACTTGCATATCCATATTATGCCAAGGTACATTAATGATGGTGGTGGAAGCATGCATTCTATAATCAAGAATCCGGGAGAAATGAGTGTAGAAGAGGTTGGGAAGTTGTTTGGGGGAAAATAAAATGAGAAAAGAAATAATGGTTTTGGGATTAGCTGGTTTGTTGGGATGCTTGGAAGAAAGAACAGATGTTTCACGGATTGATAGAAATGTAACTTTAACAAAACCTGAAGATTGTTATGAGGTTAAAGATATAATTACTTACAAGGAAGTCATTCAGAATACAAGGAAGTCATTCAGAATGTAGATATCAAATATTATGTAGTGACGCTAATAGCCAGCCCGTCTTATATGACAAACACTGTTCTGAGGAAGGGTGGAGAAAGATAACTGTCAAGTAAGCAGAAATCTTTATATAACAACCATCTTATTTCTGGCTAGTTGGCGGTGTAGCTTAACCTGGTTTATAGCGCAAGACTCATATAGATATGAGTGATGAGGGGAAACCCTGTGACAAATATCTTGGCGCAATCTTGAGGTCGGGAGTTCAAATGCCTGCTACATCTTGATGTACGGGATTGGAATTCTCCCCACCGCCACTCTTTTATCATGGTCCATACTGCCACCAAATATGACAAGTATTGTTGTTCTAAGTGTAAATCATGTCATGTCGATTTCTATGAGTACAAAGGCAAGAAATACCAGTCTTGTTTAGATTGCGGGTTTGAAGAAACTGTAAAATCAACCACCTAAATAGCCCTTATAAAAAACATCTCTTACTTCGGTTTTCAGATCTCTGACCATTCCTTCAAAAGCTTTCTGATCAAATCCTTTGTTGGATAAAGATGATTTAGTCATAGTCATACGCACTTTATTTTCAACCATAGCCGTTACTTTGCTAAACATTTCCGCGGTATTCTTGTGTCCGCCCTTCAAGATTTCATTTTCCAAGACCAGCCTGCGCTCTTGCAGCACTGCGGTAAAGACTTTCACTACTTCTTCTTTATGAGTGGTATCTCCAACAAAATTAGGCTGATGCTCGCTACGAGATTTAATCTTCGTATTAGCTCTCCCGTAAGAACGATACAAAGCCATCTCCAACTCTTTGACGAAGTCTTGGGTGATCATGTAAAAACTATAAGAGGAAGAAGTATTTAAGTTTTATGCGCGAGGAGTAGAGAACTTCTTTCATGCGAAATATTTAAATAACCACAGCAGGATGAAATCTTATTGCCAACGTGGCACAACCCGGTACTGCGCAAATTTCTGTACAAGAAAGCGTAAGCCTGGAACTACTTTCCAAGGAAGTACCGTATAGCTTGTTTCCGCAAGGATATCCCGGTTCAAATGCCTGTTACACTAGGCGAACGTTGTCAAGTGGGATCAACGATCCCACGAGCAGCCTAGAAGTGTAACGGATTGAAAGTCCGGGCGTTGGCGTTTTTTACTCATGACCAAAAAAATATTAATCACGGCTCCTGCATATTTTGATGAAACAGCCACAGCTTTATTTCAACAATTGGGAGAAGTAACTGTCAAGGAAGTAAGCCAGGAAGAACTTTTGCGAGAAGTACATAATTATGATGTGCTGGCTATCAGAGTGGATACGACTATTGACAAACAAATTCTTGATGCAGCTACAAAACTAAAAGTCATCGCTTCTGGAACAACAGGCGTCAATCATATCGATGTAGAGTATGCCAAGAAAAAAGGAGTAGAAGTAATCTCATTGCAGGGAGCGAACACCATTGCTACAGCAGAACATGCCTTAGCCTTGATGCTGAGCTTGATGCGCAATGTACCAGCTGCACATAGTTCTCTTCTATCGGGAAAATGGAATAGAGCAGCCTTCATTGGAACAGAATTGTTCGGAAAAAAATTAGGCATTGTCGGTTTTGGCCGGATCGGCCGGGACATAGCCAAGGTAGCAATCCATTTTGGCATGCAGATCCTCGCCTACGATCCTTACTTGCCGGAACAGGTTTTTGCTGAACATAACGCTACCAGTATAACTTCGCTAGATGAGATATTTTCACAAGCAGATATTATCACTTTGCATGTGCTGCTTACTGAAGAAACAAAAAATATGGTCAATA
>CAYJQD010000007.1:0-28105 GCA_964372235.1 uncultured Methanosarcinales archaeon | reverse complement strand
TCTGACAGGAAGATCTACCAATTTTCCATCTTTGACAAAATTATAGTACAACACTGCTTCAGCATATTACTGGATAGCCACTTTGTAGCTTCCTTCGCTGCCCATCTTGCGGCTATGTTTAGCGATCGCATCCAGTTTCTTTTTCTCCGCTTCAATCTGTTTTATGAGCTTAGCAGCTTCGGTTAATTCATCTCGATGCACGGCATAGATGATTTGCTTACTTAGTTTAAGAACATCTCTACTTTGCTTGATTAAATTCTCGCGCTCTGCATCATAGTCCTGGATTTCTTTTCTGAGTTTTGCAAAATTGATCATGCTTCTGAAAAGTATAGATTAGTTTATAATTGTTTCTTTGTGAAAGAAAATAACAAGAAAATTTTTCAAAAATTACCATAAATAAAGCGAAACCTTTATATAGCATCCTCTGTCCTAAATAGTTAAACACGGAGTGTATTAAAACATGGAAGACGGATCAAGACCTTTAGATACGCTGAATGCAGCAAGAAATAAAACTGTCATGGTAGTCCTGAAAAATGGGCACCATTTCACTGGAAGATTACGAGCATTTGATATTCATATCAATACTGTTTTAGAGGAAGCAAGCGAATTTGAAAGTGGAGAATTAAAACGAAAAGTAGGAACTGTATTTATCCGCGGCGATACTATCACGTTTATCTCTCCAGCATAAAGATTACTTATTGAGGGATTACTATGTCAAAAGGAACAGCAAGCATGGGTAAGAAGAGTGGGAAGAGAAACCACCTTCGCTGCAGACGATGCGGAAAAGCTTCATTTCATAAGATCAAGAAAAAGTGCGCTTCGTGCGGTTACGGACAAACGGCAACTATGCGCAGATACAGCTGGAACAAGAAAAATTAAGAAATATAATTTTTCTGTTCTGAAAATCAATGAAGATTGATTTTCATGAACAAGAAGGCTTCTGGGAATTAAATTTACTTTTGATTAACTATTTTTAGTAAAGATTTTTATTAAAAGTTTAAGAAAAATTCTAAGTTAAATAAAAATCAAGAAGAGATTGCAGCTTCTTTAGCATTAAAGTAACCAGTGCAAATTCCCTTAATATCTCGTATAGTTATCTTGTTACAAAGAGATTTATTATCTTTTAACTTAGCTAATTTGAGATAGCAGCTCGCTGAATTTAGCTTGTCGTCGGCAAACTTAAGGCATATTTCGGAGTTGAGCGTCTCCGTAGCTATCTTGAAGAGACATTCTGCCCTATTTTGCCTACTCAATCTATCACATAGTTCAACGTCATTTGTCGCCATGGCAACTTTTTTAACGCATTCTAAGTTTTTCTCTACCTCGGCTATGTATGGGCATACATCTACATCATTTCTTTTGAGAGCAATCTGATAAAAGCAAGTGTCCTGCCAACCTTCATCTACTACTTCCCTACATAAATCAAAATTATCCTGCTGAACAGCAACTTGGAACTGACAAAAGCCCATGGTTCTTCCCGTGACGATAAGATCGCAGACTTTCACATCATTTTTCTGCTTAGCTAGTTCAGCAACACAGGAATCTCTGAATTGAGTATTTTTAATTTTGCTACATTGCCGAGCCTCAAAATAACAGTTGTCTTTTGCTCCACCTTCAAGAGTTGAGCAAGCATCATTAGGATCAGCCACAGTGCCGCCTGTAAAAGAACAAGAAGATAAGAATACTAGTACAGCGAGAAACAAAATCATTACCCCTAATTTCCCTCTCATACGATGTTTTTATTGAGATTACTTTTAAGTTTTATGGAATTATAGTAGCCATAATACGAAAAACAATATAAACTAGCGGCTGATATCCAAATTATGTCCTTATTTAAAGATATGCTGCGCAGCGGAGAATCGGTTTTTAGAGATACAGTGGTTCTGGATTACGATTTCCAACCCAAAATAATGAAGTATCGCGAAAATGAGCAGATGCGTTTTGCGACTGCAATAAGGCCATTATTACAGGGACATAATGGAAGGAATTTATTCGTATATGGAGCCCCAGGGATTGGAAAGACGACTGCCTGCAGACATGTCCTACGGGAATTAGAGGAAGAAACGAGCGAAGTGATTCCTATTTATGTCAATTGTTGGAAAGAGAATACTACCTTCAAAGTGTATACTAAAATCTGCGAGGATCTAGGCTATAAGTTTATCCAGAGCAAAAAGACCAGCGAATTGCTGGAGTTGATGAAGCAGAAATTAAACAAAGCCAGCGTGGTTTTTGTTTTTGATGAGATAGATAAATTAGAAGAGATGGATTTTCTGTATTCAATCTTGGAGGACATCTATAGAAAATCAATCATCCTGATTACGAATTATCGAGACACCTATGGTGAACTAGACGAACGCATCCGCAGCAGATTAGGCCCAGAGTTTGTTTTTTTCCGTCCTTACAATGAAGCGGAAATCGCTGGGATATTACAGCAGCGGCGGGATTACGCTTTCGTCGACAATTGCTGGGATGAAGAAGCGTTTAAGGAAATGGTCGAGAAATGTGCCGAGACCAACGATGTGCGAGTAGGATTGTATCTAATGCGGGAAGCGGGAAATCTCGCTGAAGAACGAAGTTCCCGCAGAGTCACTCCGGTACATGTTGCCGAAGCTTTGAAGAAAGTAGATGATTTCCATATCAAACCGAAAGAAGGATTAGACGAAGAAATGAAAAGCATACTTGAATTGATACGTGAGCAGACGGGTAGAAAGATCGGGGAGATCTATGCTTTGTATGCTGAACGCGGTGGAGAGATGAGTTACAAAAGCTTCCAGCGCAGAATCACTAAACTGAAAGAAGGAAAATTTGTGAATACGGAACGAAGCGTTTCTGGAGAAGGAAATTCTACCATCATCCATTATGATGCTGATAAGAAATTGACAGAGTATTGATACTAAAAGTTTTGATAAAATCTACCCGATATAATGCACGTCTTTCTTCTTGGCCTGTGCACCAGCTTGAGGAACAAATTCTTCCCCCATCCAGTCACTGGCTTTCTGAAGTAATTGGTTTTCAACTTCTAGAATGTCTTTGCTGATCTTCTTCACGCTGACTCCGAGGTTATATTTTTTTTCCAACACCTGCACGATTTCCCGTGCTCCTTTGATTCCTAAATAGAATGGATTTCCAAACGTCTCCGCTAATAAAGCAACTCCCTTTACCCCTTTATTTTTTCCTAATGCTAACAAAATGCCGGATACGCCGATGATCGGTCCTACCACACCAAAAATTTCTTTTTCTACTGCCATACCTTTCTTGATATATTCCTGTAATTCAGAGGGATCGTTAGCGGTGCAATATACTTTTGGCTTGTCAGGAACATGTTGCAAACCAATACCCCCTGTAGTTACCATATTTTTACAATTGAATTGTTTGGCTATCTTGAGAACTTCATCGCAAAAAGCATAACAGCTTTCTTCATCAATAGGTTGGATGTCTCCGGTTAGAAAGAGCAGGTCTCTTTTTTTAGTTCCTTTGCCAAATTGTTTATAGTATATTTCCAACTTAGGCATTTCTACCAAATTTTTTTCGTTGACGAATACGGAATGAGGAAATTTGTAGGAGAAAAAAGAGTATAATTTTTTTGCTTTTAATTCCTCCACTAGAAAATCAACTGCAATCTTCCCTACGTTCCCGATGCCAGGAAGGCCTTCGATAAGAACAGGATTGGTAAGTTTAGGCAGAACTTTCTCTTCTTGCGTAATCTCCCAGATTTTATTCATGATAGAAAGAAGGTTTTAGAGTTTATATAGTTTTGGTTGAAGATAGGTTGAAGAAAGGTTAATAAATAATACATTGATTCGCTCAGTTATGCAGGGGTGGGAGAGCCGGTCAAATCCGCTAGCTTGAGGGGCTAGTCCCTTAGTGGGTACGCGTGTTCGAATCACGTCCCCTGCATTTTTTTACTCACAAACTCGCTGTCCTCCATAAAGAATCTCCATTGCAACTCCATCGCATCTTTGATTCCTATGCGGGAACTGGAGGCAATCTTTCCAATTTTATAACCGTCATCAAACACTTTCATTTCTTGGCCTAATTTTAAACCATTATACTTCTTGTCGATTCCTAGCGCTGCACATAATTTCCCAGGTCCTGAACAAAGGTTAGTAAGAAGTTCAGTCTTCCTATTTTTTTTCATAGTTTCTATTCCAGCAAGTGGTTCTACTGCTCTGATTAACACTGCACCGGGATTATCTTTCTCGGTGGTGAAATTCAAGCACCAATACATACCATAAATCAAATATACATATACATGACTATAAGTATCGTACATTAAAGCACTGCGTTCTGTCCTGGTGTAGGCATGAGAAGCTGGATCTGTTCCATAGGCTTCCGTTTCCACGATGCGGGCTTGCATCCCGTTTACAAAAATAATTTTACCAAGAAGTTCCTGAGCTACTGTTATCGTATCACGGGCAAAAAAAGAGGAAGGAATTTCTTTCATAGAACAAAAAGATCAGCTTATCTTAAAAAATTTACCAAGAATATCGAATAGAATTAGTATAAGGACAGGTTTGAATGATAGTATCATCTGCTTCTGGCCCCCATATCTCTATCTCTATAGGCCCAGAGGGTGATTTCTCTTTCTTTTGCGGAGCTTCCCGAGGCAATTCTAACTCTTTATACAAAGGAATGGGCTGCCAGCCAGAATCTTGCTGTTTTTTTTTCTCTTTATTTATTTCTCTTTCAATAATTTGATCACGAATAATCTCATCTAACATATGTGTAAGAAAAATACCTAAAAATTATTTAATCTTCTGTATATAGTGACTAAATACTATATATTTAACAGGCTACACTAACCTAGATATCCTACCAACCATCCAACTAAATAGCCTATGAGTCCAGCTCCCAATCCGATCAACACCACTTCCAACCCAGACTTAATTTTGCTCAAATTGGTATAATAGGTCTTAGCCAAACCAACTCCAAATAAGGCGGCAATGGTTAATAAGGAAGCGATAATTCCCGCCTGGAAAAGAGAAAGACCATCATACTTAGATATAAGAAAAGGAAGTAATGGAAAAGCAGAGCCTAACGAGAAAGAAAAAAACATAGCAAAGGCATTTTTGAAAGGAACTTCTAATTTTTCTTTAGAGATGCCTACTTTCTTTTGCACCATATAATTGCAGACAAACTCCGGATGCTTATAGCGAGAAGATTTCTTAAGAAGACCTTCAACTTCCTCCTTGCTTAATCCTTCTTTCCGCAGCGAAATCTTCATTTCCATATAACATTTACGTGGATTTTTAGCTAGTTCATTCTTAGTAGTTTCTATTTCATGTTCATACAGTTCTCGCTGAGATTTGGAAGAAAGATAACTCCCTGCAGACATAGAGAAGGCACCAGCGAACATACTCGCTGCTCCAGCCAGAATTATAGTAGAAGCATTTCCGCCTCCGGCAGCAACGCCTAGTACTAGGCCTAAGTTTGAAACTAAGCCGTCTTCCATACCGAAGACGAAATCTCTAATCACTTCTTTGACGCTTGATGGAATCATCTCAAATCACACACATTATTGATCTTAATTAGATACTTATTGGGTTGGAACTATCGTACACTTATTGGAAACACACTTGATCTCTCCTGCGCCACAATCCAACGGTCCTTCGCAGACAGCAGTACATAAAACAGCGGCGCAATCAGGAGCATTTGCTTTATTGACCGCACTGGTCGGATGACAGCATTGTGCCGGTACGCAATCTGCATCAACGGAACATTGCTCCGCTGCCGTAGTGCAAGAGATAAGAAATACACTCGCCAGCAAAAGTAAAATGATAATCACGCTCTTCATAGTATCGCCTCCTAAGTTTTAATAAATTGTTCTTCGTATTGTAAGCGCTCATTGATTTCCCCACGTAAATTTTGGGCTACCAATTTCTTGGCCTCTTCACGCGGATAATTACCCAGCAGCCAAGATAACTTCACGAGCGCCGTATTGGCTAACATATCTTTTCCGGTAATGATACCTAATTCTTGTAAATCTCGACCTTTGTCATACACGTTCATATTTACCCCACCAAACATGCATTGGGTGGTCATCACTACGACGCATCCAGAATCAACTAACTTCTTTATAGCAGGATAGATCTTTTTATGGATGGCGCTTTCAGTATTAGGCGCCTGCCCAGGAGTATGTCCCAATCCAGTACCTTCGATGATTAGTCCCTTATATCCTTTGAAAAAGGAAAATTGTTCCGGGAACATATTGACATGAATTTTCAATAAGCCAACCTTCTCTTCCATTTTTGGTTTGAGAGTTAATTTTTCTCCCCGTTTGGGATAATTATTTTGTAGATACTTTACTTCTCTGCTTTTATAGTCTACTCGAGCTATAGGATTGTCATTAATTGCTTTGAAGGCATCCCGACGGGAGGAATGCAGCTTGTAGGTCTTTGATGCAGGTAAGATTGCACAGGTCTTATCGCTGACCGATTCGTGCATACAAATTGCTACACCGCCAAAATCTGTCTTAGCTACAAATTCTGCAGCACAGATGAGATTCATGCCTGCGTCGCTGCTGCCCCGATCCGAAGAACGTTGCGCTCCAACAAAGACGATGGGTACCGGTGACTGTTCTACTATGAACGATAATGCAGCTGAGGCGACAGCTAAATTGTCTGTGCCAATGCCGATGATTATTCCTTTTACACCTTTCTTTACATGGCGTTCAATTGCTTTGGCAATCAAGGAAAAATGTGCAAAACGTAAATCATCGCTCCACATCTGAGATATTAATTCAGATTCAAGGTTTGCGATATGCTGCAATTCGGGAAATAAAAAGACTAATTCTTCAGGGCTGAATTCAGTTGCCACGGCGCCGGTCCGATAATCAACCTTAGAAGCAATGGTTCCTCCGGTATGTAGGATAGTGATTGTGGGAAGTTTTGGATTCTTTGTAATTTTAGCGGCAGTTTTCTTTTTTGCAGTTGCTTTGGCAGTAACAGTTATTTTGGAAACATCCTTCTTAATAAAACCCACATTATACCCGTTGTCCAGCTTAAGCAAAAGAGTATTTTTATCGGGGCTAGGCATCAGGATACCTTCCTCAGCACCATTTTTAGTGATAATCTTTACTCTATCTCCTGGTTGGGCCATAATGAGAAAATAATTTCTTAAGATTTATATAGGTTGTGTTTGGAAAAACAAGAGATGGTGGACCAAGTAAGTGAAATTATGAGAGGATTAGAGAATCCTTCAGCATATGCTCATCCTGTTAATTCAATACAAAGGATAATAACTGGAGTTTCAGTAGTATTTCTAACCGGCGAATTTGTTTACAAGTTTAATAAGCCACTTAATTTAGGATTTCTTGATTTTTCTACCCTAGAAAAAAGAAAAGATCAATGCGAAAAAGAATTTCGTTACAATTCTCTTGTTTCTCCAGAACTGTACATAGGAGTTTCTACCATCAACAGGGACCAACAAGGAAATATTTCTATCGATGGTCCAGGAGAAATAATTGAATATGCGGTTAAAATGAAACAGCTTGATCCTTCTTTGATTATGTCAGAACTGTTGGCTCAGAACAAGGTTTCTTCCAAACATCTACAACATTTAGCGAACAATATATTCGCTTTCCATCAGAGAGCAATAACTGACAAAGAAACTGCTTCTTTTGGCAAAGTAGATATGGTGCAGTTCAATTGGGATGAAAATTTCCAGCAGACCGAAAAATATAAAGACAAAATTATTTCGGAACAAGATTTCATATTTATACAGGAAAAAATCAACCGATTCATTCAGCAAAATAAATATCTTTTTTCAGAAAGAGTAAAGAAAGGCAAAATTAAGCATTGCCACGGTGATTTTCATTCTGCTAATGTGTTTGTAACTCCAAAAATTTATATCTTTGATGGAATTGTTTTCAACAAGCGCTTTCCCTGTTCTGATGTGATTGCAGAAATCGCATTTATGGCGATGGATCTAGATTTCCATGGCAGAAAAGACCTGGCTAAAGTTTTTATGCAAGAATATCAAAAATTAAGCCAAGACGAAGACATACCTAAGCTGCTTAATTTCTATGAATGTTATCGTGCATACATCAGAGGAAAGATTAACTGTTTTACCTCAGAGGATGCAAATTTAAGTGTCAAAGAAAAAGAAAAAACAATCAATGATGCTAAAAAATATTTTGAATTAGCAAGACAATATGCAGAATTACTTTGAATATTTTTCTATTTGAGCAAGGAGCATTTCTTTGACTTGCTGATAATTCTGAGGGGATATGTCGTAATCTAACGTGAAGCCGCCGCCGGCACCACGCCCGCCGCCGCCTAGACTCTGCACAAAAGATACTGCTTGGAAAGAAGATTTTTCATGAGTAACAAGAAGATGGTTTCTCGCCGGCGGACTGAATAAAGAGATAAAAACGTCGGCTTGATGTCCATAATTTTTAAGAAGATGGGAGAGACCTTTTTTAGAAAGCAGTGCTGGACAATAACCTACTAAAATCCTGTAGCTGCCGAGTGTAAATATTTCGATATTTTTATTCAGATCGCGATAAGCAAGAGGCGCACGAATATCAAAATCGCTTGCATAGCGCTGCCATCTCTGAGTTAATTGAAATTTCGCATCAAAACATTTCTCTTTGCTTAGATCAAAACACAACTCTGAGAGCAGACCATAGTTTAGTTTTTCGTTGGCCACAGCAATAACCTTCTCCAACTCATCGCCTATTCTGATATTTGGATGGTCCACAGAATCATTTTTGTGGTCGTGCGCTTGAGCGATCTTAGCTAATCTTTTTTCATAAGGATCAGATCTACAATAATGTTGTGCGAGAATCAAGGCAGCACATTGTTTTTCGTGGTGATGCACTTTTATGCCCAAGGATTCCATTTTATCTTTATGTTTCAAAGTAGCATCATGGTGATCAAACCAATACATCTCTCTGTCTTTTGCAATTTTCTCCAGAAGAGTAAAACCTGAACCATCGGCACTTATCAGGCGCGGGTTAGGATTAACATCCGCAACATACACCGAACTGCATTCCCTTGCTTTCAAAGCCGCCTCTTCGAAGGCCTCGACAAGGCGATCGTAACGCACAAAAACATGTTTTTGCCCGGCAGGAAACTGACGCATTAACAGCGCTCGGGCAATTATTCCGTCAGGATCTTCAGCGTGAGTGACAAGTAATGGTACCATGTATAGCGTTTCATAATTTTATTGATAAAGTTTTCGTAAACATCGTGCAAGACGTCTCCCTACCTCTTCGACCATAAAAGGAGGAACATAGCATCGATAGTCGCCATCTCCTTGGGAGCTAGCAATAGTAATCAGATCTGGCCTGGGAAGTTGGGCAAGCACATGTACGCTTTGATCAATACGTTCTTCAAAACCTAATGCGCCTTCATAACTTTCACTTTTTCCCAGAGTGCTATTGCGATGGCAACAGAAGGCATCCAAATCGATATCTACAATTAATGGTAGATGGGGAGAAATAAAGATTTTTTCTAACGAGATCACTTTTCCTTCCGCTTTTTTCGTTCCTTTAATTTTTTCATTATCTAGATAAGCCCATCCATACTTATAGTTTCTATCATTAAGAATGACATCTCTTTTAGAGAAAAATGTCTTTGGTTTCTCATAAAATAACAATCTTTTTTCCTCTGAATGAGGATTCAACCAATAGATATCAGAAACAATCTGATGATTAACGGCCGGGCAGATGAAATTAGCTATGTTAAGTTGATTATAGTCTCTTGCAGATTTTAATGGATCATCGACATGAGCTTCACATAAATCGTCATGGCCGTCAACGTGAAAGAGAGTTGCATTTCGTAATTTAGATTTCCACCACCAGTAGAAGGCTTCGTGATGATCATCCACCAATGCAGTTTTTATTCCACCAATAAATGTTAAAGTACCCGGCGCTGACATGCAATATATCCTCTAAACCTTAAACATCCACACCACCTAGTAAAATTAGATAAATTATAAAAAAATTACTTCTTCTTGGTCTTCTCGACGTCTTTACTTAACTTCAGCTTCTTGATCAGTTCCTTGTAACGATTTCTGATGGTAACTTCAGTAACTCCAGCAACATCAGCTACTTCTCTTTGAGTTCTCTTCTCACCGTGGATAAGAGATGCAACATACAAAGCTGCAGCAGCTATCCCTGTTGGACCACGACCAGAAGTAAGTTCGATATCACGAGCCTGTTCAAGAATTTCAACAGCTTTAGATTGTGTTTCCGGACTTAATTTCAGCGCAGAAGCGAATCTGGGTATATAATCTGCAGGATTGCTTGGCCTGATACTAATTTCAAGTTCCCGTGTCACGAAGCGGTAAGTTCTTCCAATTTCTTTTTTCTCGATACCGGAAGCTTCTCCCATCTCATCTAAAGTTCTTGGAATCTCATGACGTCGGCAGGCTGCATATAATGCTCCAGCTACGACTGATTCCATGGATCGGCCTCGGACTAATCCTTTTTGTACAGCTGATCTGTAAATTCGAGCTGCTTCTTCTTCTACTGATTTAGGTAATCTCAAGTAAGAACTTACCCTCTTCAATTCTGCTAAAGCAACTTTTAAGTTTCTTTCAATGGCAGTACTGATACGTATGTTCCATTTTCGCAACCGGAAAAAGCGATCCCGTTCCCGGTCTGATCCTAATTTATAAAAATCTGCAGTAGTACCTACTTCGGTCCCTAAACCTTGATCAAATTGGGTTGCGCTAGATGGAGCTCCTGTTCTTCGTTTGCTTTCTTGGCCGCCATCATCTTCAAAGCTGCGCCATTCCTGTGAAAAATCAACCATTCGATCTTCAATAACTAAGCCACAATCACGGCAAATAGTCTCTCCCTTTTCGACATTCCTGAAAATATTTCGGCTTGCACATTCAGGACATTCTTTAAGGGCTTTTCGTATCATAGTATCACGCTCTATAGGTATTCTTAAGCTTTATTTGCGCTCTTGACTTTATAAACTTTTCGTTAAGTTTATTAAAGATGAGCTAAAAAACGAAGAAAATAATGAGGGCCGAAGCCAGTCCAATCCCTGCTCCAACCGCTACTTCTAAAGGAGTATGTCCCATAGAATAATGGAATTTTGACTTCAATTTATGCAGTTTCAACAATTTCTCAATTTGTTTTCCTTCCATGCCTACTGTTCGACGCACGCCAAAGGCATCCCTTAAGACAATTAACGCCAATACTAAACTTATGACAAAGGCTGTCGACAATCCCTCTTCGAGAAAGATTATACTTGCGAGAGAAACGACAAAAGCAGAATGAGATGAAGGCATGCCGCCAGTAACCACTAAATCATGCCAGGATAACGATTTATGTCGGAAAAAGTAAATGATCAGCTTAAGTAATTGTGCACCAAAGCCGCCTACGAGCACCGCCAGAGCGATTTTATTCATAGGAGAAGGATTTTTTTGGAATTTATATGGTTTGCTACTTCTTTTAATTTAAGTTTTCTTCAATTCTTTTTACTTTTTTTTGGAATTCTTAAAATCAAAATCAATCATCAAGGGCAGATGATCAGAGAAATGAAATTTCAAAACAGAATATTTTTTTACTTTTATCTGGGGAGAAGTAAGAATGTAGTCTAATCTTCGTGTAGGATGCCAGGCCGGCTCGGTTAAGGGCACAGATTTTTTATCCAGGCTAATCAAATCTTTCAAATGAGTTTTCTTCAACAACTCTTTTATTTCCTCTTCTCCATTAAAGGTATTAAAGTCTCCCATGAGAATGACTGGATTTTTTATCTTATTGACGATGTTGATTAATTCTTTGATTTGTTTGGTCCGAGCTTTTTTTCCTAAAGCTAAATGTGCGGCTAAAAGAGTTACTGGTTTTGGACATTTTACTGTCGCTTCTATGAGCATTCTTTTTGTTCCTTCATGAAAAACATGGTAACGAACCTTGGTAAAAGGAAATCGAGAAACCAGCGCATTGGCCTGTTTGTTAAGAATAGGAATGTGATGAAACATCTTTAACCATCCTTTCAAGGGATATTTTACTTTCTCGACAAAATTAGTCAGCCCTAGCTTTTCTTCTAAGAAACGCACTTCGTCCTCTCCTCGGCTTCGCAATGATCCTATGTCGACTTCTATCAAGGCCAAGATATCTGGATTTAACTTATGCAGAGCCGCTACCATTCTCCTTTCTAAATTTTGGGGGGGAAAAAATATTTTCCAGAACTGAAGATACTGGTACCATATACCTTCCATTCCCTCACAATATTCAATATTGTAGGTGATAAGCTTAACCATTTTTACTACAACGAAAGCCTTTTATTAAAATAATCCTAACTACTGTAGAGTTAATAATAAAAAGTTTAATAAAGAAATCAAAGAATTATGAAAAAATGAAACCATTAGAACAAAAAATAAAAGATTCAGAACAGAATCAAAAAGAACCTTGGCAATTACAAGCTAAAGACTTTATTCCGATTCATGGAATTTTTACTCAACTTGACCGAATGCGAGATTATCATTTTACAAAAAACTTAGAAAACGGTGGAATCTCTTTGAAAACATTGGCCAGCAACTATTTTCATTATTTTCCTAGAGGAGTAGCAATTATTTTTTATAATGTAGCGGTAGCCGAAGCAGTTACATACGCAGGATATCGCCTTTACCAAGCATTATAACCAGAAACAGTTTTTATTTCAAGATTTCGTAATCGTAGGCTTGCCAAGACTTTAGAATCTTATTTTAAAATTCCATACCCAATCAATCTAAACCTATCTCCAACTCTTCGAGAGATAGTGATCCTGTCTCCGGCATTCGCGCAGATTGGTTTTTTTAAGGCACAGAGGGTATTTTTCTTGGAAGGATCAACCACTACTCCTACTGTAGCAGCAGAGTTGCAATTCAGCATCAGAACTTCACCCTTTGCTAATGGTTTTACCTCGGTCTCTTCTTTGGTTCCCACTACTCTTTCCAGTAAGAACGTCTCTAAATTTACTTGGTAATGGATTGCGGGGATCTTACCAGGCAATCCGACTACTGAACCGGTCAATGAGTCTGATTTAACGACTGATGGATCTAGGGTAGTTCGGATAGCCATGCTTCCGCCAGGCAGGATCTCTTCAACGGGCTGACCGCCAGAAAAGATTTGAGCGATAGTTGATTTAAGAGGTTTGGCAATTTTTTTATTTTTTTCTTCTACCATATAACCAGGACTTATCTCAATGGCATCTCCTACTTTGAATTTTCCTTGTTTTACTGTTCCGCCTAACACGCCGCCTACTAATTTTTCCGGTCTGGCGCCTGGTTTATTGATGTCAAAAGATCTTGCTACCAGCATGATGGGATCCTTCTCAGTATCCCGTTTTGGAGTAGGAATGCGCTCTTGGATGGTCTTCAATAAAATATCAATATTGACATTCGCTCTCGCGGAAATAGGAATGATCGGTGCATCTTTATATTCAGTAGATGATAAAAATTCTTTTATTTCTTGATGGTTAGCAAGAGCTTCTTCATAAGAGACGAGATCTATTTTGTTCTGCACTACAATAATATTTTTTATTCCGCTGATGTGCAAGGCCATCAAATGTTCTTTAGTCTGCGGCTGTGGGCATTTTTCATTTGCTGCAACTAAAAGCAATGCGCCGTCAACAATAGCGGCCCCGGATAACATGGTAGCCATCAGAGACTCGTGTCCAGGAGCATCCACTAAGGAAATTTTCCGTTGGAATGACACTTCATTATTACACTTAGGACATTTCTTTTTAGTAGTATAATAATTACAATTTTCACAGAGATAAATGGAAAAATCTGCATAGCCCAAGCGGATAGTAATGCCTCGCTTCAACTCTTCGGAATGAGTATCGGTCCACTTGCTGCTCAATCTTTCAGTTAGAGTGGTTTTACCATGATCAACATGTCCTACTAAGGCAATGTTTAATTCCGGCTGCAGCGTTTCTACACGTACTTCCAACGGTGGAGAGCTTAAGGTTTCTTTTTTATCCTTCTTAGTCTTAGAACTCTTAGATTTCTTCGTTTCGCTAGTACCTTCTTCAACAGCTGTTTTTTTCCGAGGGGCCATCATAACCTAGAACCGCAGTTTATTTATAAAAGTTTAGGGGACTATAATCACATATTTTTAGTATAATTGATGATAGGATTAATTAAGATCAAATTCCTTGTAGTATATATTTCACGCCCCAAGTTAAGGTAATCAGCCCTAAGATGGTAGAGATGACTTGAATCATCGTTTTTCCTAATATCTTATTGGCTCGGCGAGTATTGTAAAAAAGGATCGCTGTTCCCACCAAGACAATACTTAAAGCAAATCCCGTGACAATTTTGCCGTAAGTATTGGATGAAACGATGATAGACATAATTGCGGCTGGACCAGTCAGCAGCGGCGTACCGATGATAGAAGCAATGGCCCAGCTGGAGTCTCCTTTTACTTTATCTATGTCAACTAAGGATTGACCTAACACCATCTTTAATCCTAAGATTCCTAAAACTATTCCACCCGCTACTTGAAATTCTTGCATGCTCATGTTAAACAACTCTAGTAATTTTCCGCCAAATGCTAATACCAGAAAAGATAAGATTGCTGCTACCAATACTGCGATAGTAGCTGTCCTATGGCGCTCTTTCTCTGCCATCGAACTAGTAGCGACCGCAAAGATCGCAAAACTGGCCAAGGGATCGAATATGACAAAGAAGAGAATTAATAATTGTAAGAAAGGCTCAACCATCGGAGCAAAGAAGAATCAGAAGTTTAAAATTATTTGCATAAACTGAGAGTAATCAGATAAAAAATTATTCTTCCTGCTTCTTAAGCCTAGTCAAGTAGCCGGCAATAACATTTCTCAGTTTTTTGCTACTTCCACTAGTATAGACAGAAGTAAGCTTTTTATTCTGCTCAAAGTCGGTGGTGAACTTTTCTTTATGAAGATTCAACAGCTCTTTGGTTTTCCTCTTGATGAAGGTTGTCTTGATGCGTCCCATTAATCACTTTCGGGAGGGTTTTATTTATAAATCTTTTGTTAAGCCGCTGTATAAATTGAAAAGAAATAAAAGCAGTATACTATAAAGTAATATTTATATATTAAGATACGATTAATATATAAATGGTTATTCTAGTTGATCAGCAGAACCTGCCAGAAGATATCTATTCAATCATTTTTGCTACGGAACAGCAAGAAATAGTTGCAAAAATGCTCATTAAGTATATGATGATCAACGGGGGAGAAATAGGGAAGACTGAAATGGGATTGTTTGCAAACAATCTGCATGAAGGGAAGGCCATATTGAAGGAAAAAGGTAAATCTCCTTTTCAGCAAGAAGATATGATGTCTTATAACAAAAGACAATTTTATGATCGAATTCTTACCCCTATGAGAGGCATGGGTCTTATCGAATATGATCTTTACAAGAAAACCTACAAATTATCGGATAAATTTAACAAACTCATGGTAAAAATAGGTCTAATGTGGTTGAGAGAATTGGAACGGCTGAAAAAGAGCAATTAGAAAAAATTAATCCTGTTTTCCTATCTTAAATTCATTCACAAATTATTCGCTTCTTTCCGTAAAATTCCTATTCCGCTGAGCTTTTCTGGTTTCTTCAATTAATCGTTCAAACATCTTAAGGACTTCATGAGGATTGTCCACATCTTTAAGTTCGAGGGCAGTATTTCCCACATGCATAAAGACAGTCCCGTATCCTAGTAGGCGCTGCATGAATGTTTGTCTTATGTTAAAATCCGGTATAAACCCTAAGGGCTGATAATAAATATTTCTTTTCCTGATCCTAAATATTCCTTTCATGACTGAAAGTTTGGTTTGCATAATATTATATCTATCTCCGTAAAATCGACGGATTTCAGTGGAGACAAACCCTACTACCGATAAGACTAAAAGAGGTTTAGCTAACTTTGCCAAATCCCCTCCATTGAACAAGGAAATCATCACTAATATGAAAAGGAAGAAACTGCAAATATATTCTAACAAAAATGATTTTCGAGAATGACGTAAAGTAACGATGATAGTCTCGTCTTCATGACTCAAAGTATGAGAGTTCATTAGAAAAAAAGAGCATCGACAGTTTATATATTTTATTGTGTTACTCTGCTTTCGATAAAAAGAAGATATAAAGAATAAAAGAAAGAAAAAATGATCTTATCATCTTTTTTCTACATCGATATAGGGGGCAGTCTTCAGAGCCATTGCTTCTTTTTGCAATAACTCAGCCTTATCAGTCTTCTCCCAACTAAAGTCTGGATCGTTCTGTCCGAAATGCCCATACGCCGCAGTTTTTTTGTAGACCGCTCGGCGAAGGTTAAGTTGTTCTATTATTGCTTTAGGCCGAAAATCAAAATGCTTTTTCACCAATTCTACAATTTTTTCTTCAGAAATCTTTTCTGTACCAAATGCATTGACCAGGATACTCACCGGTGCAGCAACTCCTATCGCGTAAGCGACCTGGATTTCGCACTTATCTGCCAACCCTGCAACAACAATGTTTTTAGCTACATACCTGGCATAATAACATGCAGAACGGTCTACTTTGGTCGGATCTTTTCCCGAAAAAGCTCCGCCTCCATGCCGCCCTTGCCCACCGTATGTATCAACTATAATCTTCCGTCCTGTAACACCTGCATCACCGACCGGCCCTCCTATTATGAATGAACCAGTGGGATTTATGTAGTACTTAGTTTTATCATCAATCCATTCATAACAAATCGGCTTGATGATCTTTTCGATCATGTCTCTCTGTAAAGCATCCCAGCTGATATCAGGATGATGTTGAGTGGAAAGTACAACAGTATCCACACGTTTAGGGACACCATTTTCGTATTCAACAGTAACCTGTGATTTTCCGTCAGGACGAAGATACCACAATTCGTTGCGTTTTCTAGCGCTTGCTAGACGCTGCGTGATTTTATGGGCAAGCATAATGGGTAAGGGCATGTATTCCGGTGTTTCATTAGTAGCGTATCCAAACATCAATCCTTGGTCGCCAGCTCCTTGTTCTTTATGAAGACCTTCTCCCTCGTTCACACCTTGAGCTATATCTGGGGATTGTTCAGAAAGAGCTACTAAAACTCCACAGGTTTCGCCATCAAATCCTAATTCAGGCTTATGATAACCTATCCCTTTTATCGTCTCCCTTACTATTTTTTGCACGTCGATTACAGCAGAAGTAGTAACTTCTCCAGCTACCACTACAAAACCAGTCTTGGTAAGTGTCTCCACCGCGACTCGTCCAAAGGGATCTTTAGTAAGAATTGCGTCTAAAATTGCATCGGATACTTGATCGCATATTTTATCTGGATGTCCTTCGGTCACGCTCTCACTGGTAAAGAAATAATTATTGTTGGTCATTCAAACCACCTCATATATTTTTATGTTTTGCATTATATAAAGTTAATGAAAGAGGAATGATGGTTTGTTAATTTTCCTCGTTCTTGAAAATGAGCATATGCTCTTATAGTTAGTGCTACGGTTTGCATTTCTTGACTAGCGATTTTTTCCCCACCTCCCGGACCATCATAATTGTCAGAATATATTAAAAGTCTTGATGAAAGACAGCCGAGCGGGATTATCTCCGGAATGGGATCATACTCTTTAACAATCGCAGTTAAGGAATTGATGATAATCTTCTTAGCACGAGCTACTGCTTTAGGATCATTTTCCAAGGTTGGGCTAAGATGATCTAATAGATCATCTATGACCTTTTGTGCTTCAATAGGAATTCTTCTACGGATTTCGTAATCAATTTTATATTCAAATTTCATATTTAATCTCCAAACAGCTTCTAGGAATTATTCTTTTAATAAAATTTGTTGAAAAAATTATTCCAAAAGGAATATTTATAAAATAAGAAAATTTTATCGGAGAAATGATCGAACTTCAAAATATCAAGAAAATGCGCATAGCATTAGGATTAACCCAACATCAGTTTGCAAAAATAGCAGGAGTTTCACAATCTCTTATTGCCAAGATAGAATCTGGAAGAGTAGATCCAGCCTATTCTAAGATAAAGCAGATAGAAGAAGCCTTACGGATTCTTTCCTCAAAAAAAGAGCAAAATTTAGAGGAAGTAATGACTAAAAAGATCATTACGGCTAAGCCATCACAAAAAGCGGTAGAAGTGATAAAAATAATGAATAGTAAAAACATTTCTCAGGTTCCTATTCTAGATGGAGAAAACGTCGTCGGCTTGGTAAGCGAAGCATCAGCGTTAGAAAATGCAGAAAGATTAAAACATTGCACTGCAGCAGAGATCATGGATGAAGTGCCGCCCATCGTTTCCGTCAACACTTCTATCTCTATCGTTTCAAGTTTATTAAAACAGTCCTCAATTGTTTTAGTAAAGAAAAAAGGAACTCTTGTTGGAGTTATCACCAAAGCAGACTTACTACGAAAAGCATTTATTTAAACACGGCACTCTCAATCTTCATCCAGCGCTTGATAAGCAAGGATATCTTCTATCTTTAATTTCTCTTTTTTCTTAATCTTCTCAGAAACTTGAACCGTTCTTTCCTTGATCTGCTCCTTGAAATTCTTTTCTTCTTTATCATTAAATAAATTGCTCAACTCTTGAACGCGGGATTGTACTTCTTGAATTTTTTTCTTCAATTGATCGTATTGCTGCCGTAATTCTTGGTGTTTTGCCGCGATCGGCTTTTCCTGTTCACGCAACTGTTTAATCTGGTCATACAAAGAATTGATCTGTTGATGTTTTTGCTGCGATAGCTCCGCTTTCTTCTGCACCTCTTGATGCAACTGTTCGGCCTTGTTACGCACCTCGACAGCGTCGGCGACCGTTGCCGCACTTTCTTTCCATACTTCTTTTAATTCACCTAATTTTCGAAGCTGGGATTGTAATTCTTTCACTTGTTTTCGTAATCTTTCTTCTTGTTCAAAAGGCATGACTTCCGTCTCTAACTTGTGCTCTAATTTTCGTATGAAAGACTTGATTTCGCCAGGATTCTTTTTCCCTTCTAATTTACCTTCAATCTTTCCTGCTAGTTCTTTCTTACGTTTAAGAGCCTCATCTTTTAGAGCGTTTTTTTCTTTTACTAAATTATTGAAACTGTCACGCTGCTGCTTCAATTCTTTGACCTGACCAGTGAATTGGTCTCGTTCCATCTTAAGAGAATTTATTTGGTTAAGAAATGATTTGATGGATGTTCGCAAAGTATGAAGCTGCTGGTATTGATCTTCTTTTTGCTCCTGAATTGATCTAAGTTGAGTACGGAGAGCTGAAAGTTCTTTTCGTTTTTCTTTTAGTTCTTCCCGTAATTCCACTTCACTAGGAGAATGCGATTCCATGGTAGGATAGATGGAGCAATGATCTTAATCTTTTATATTTTTGGGTAGTAAAATTAAATAAAAAATAAAAGAAAGAAAGGGATTTATCCAAAGAGAGCTCCCAAACCTGCTGCTGCAGATTCCGCAGCCTTCTTGTTATCTTCTTTCTTCTTTTCTTCTTTCTTAGCTTCTCCTGCAGGAGCTGCACCGGCGGCAGCTGGAGCTGCAGCGACAGCGGTAACAGTTGCTGCCTTCTTAACTGCTTCGTCAATATCGACTCCTTCTAGAGCAGCAACAAGTGCTTTAACCCTGGTTTCGTCGACAGAGACGCCTGCAGCAGCTAAGACTGCTTTGACTGCATCGGCAGTAATTTGTTTACCTGCTTTATGAAGCAACATTGCGGCGTAAATGTATTCCATTTTCTTTTCCTCCCTAAATTTATGAGTATTTTTTATTGTTTTTTATAGATTAGCTTCTCTTTTGACTGAAAGAGCCTGCCTTTCTGAACGTGCGATGATTTCATCTCTTGTTTCGTTATTCATGATAGCATACTCAACTCCTACTGCTTTTGCTTCTCGGAATGCCTTCTGTAACAATAATTCCGTAGTTGCGGAAGTTGGATATGCTACTTCCACAGCTAAATTCATAGCCCACGTAGCAGCCTGAGTGATGTTTTGAGCATATTCCTTTTCATCGATATGCAACTGTTTGGAATCGAATACTAATCCGTCTTCCCAAACGGCTACAAGATTTAATCCTACTTCCATAGGTTTTACATCGAGACGTTTCAACGTTTCTGCTAATTTTGCAGAGATAATATCTCCTTCTTTTGCAACGGTCACATCTTGAATAATCTCCAATTTTCCGGCATTTACTTTGGTCTTAATTCCTACCGCAGCGAGTTCGGAAATTATTGGACCAGGAGCAAAACTAGTAGGTCCAGCTTTAATAACAATATCTTTTGGCGCAGTTTGGCCTGCCTTTGCAGGAGCTTCGGATTTGTTTTTTACAATGAGTGCATTGAGAGCAAAAGGATTTTCCTTCGTAAACAAAAGGGCAGGCATGCCTTTAATCTTTTCACTAAGCTGACCGACATTCTTTTTCTTGGATTGGGAAAGTGCAAGATACAACAGCTTCTTTCGAGCCATGCTCAGCTTAACGCCTTTCGACTTTAACATAGACCGCATGGTCTGTAATTGCTGAGCAGGAAGGTTTTGCAGGTTGACAACCCCTACGATGGGAAAGTGATCTATGTCCTGAGCCAGTTCCTGTACAAGTTTCTTTTTCTGTTCGCTTGCCATGATCTTAGACCTTCACCGGTTTGCCCATGGTAGTTTTTATCAACACTGCCTTAACGTTATGCGCTTCGTTAGGCAATTGTTTAATCGCGGTTTGATATATTGTCAAGATATTATCAATAATTTGCGCTTCAGGTTGATTCTGTTTTCCAACAATGCATTGAAGATTAGTCCCTTTTTTTGCGCTTAAACGCACCGTAGTGGCAAGTTTTTTTACCAACGGTTCAAGGTTTGCGTTTGGAGGAACAACACACCCTAACTTAGGGTTAGGCATCTTTCCTCGTGCTCCCAGCGCTTTACCAAATACCGCAGCAATCTTGGGCATGATGGTTGCCTGGGCTATAAAATAATCGTACTGCTGAGCTAATTTTTTTGCAGCCTTCTTATCTTCCTTATATTTATCGAATTCAGTATCGCGTACCACAAAATCGCAAAATTTAGAAGCTTGATCCGCTAACTGCTGATCGACAAAGGCGGCAATCTTTACTTTCTTTCCTTTCGGGAAAGGAAGATTGGCAAAGAAATCTAGAGGAGCTGATTTTACATCATAATCCTTGAGATTAATAATTAGGTCAAATGATTGGACAAACTTCTTTTGCGGCTGCTTCTGCAGTTCCTGTAACGCCTTTTGAACTTGTTCTTTATTCATAATAACCTCCCACTGGGCAGAATTCTGCGTGCCGCATCCCCGCTGATCGCTAAGGACTGCATGCAGCACAACCGGTGGTATTATTGGTTTGAGTCTTGTGATAAGAGATTATTTATAAAGATTTCTGCGATTTGATAGCATATGCAGCAAAAACATTTCAGTATCAGTATCTTGGTTTTAAGCCTCTTGGGACTAATTACCTCTGTATACTTAGTATATAATCATTATCATCCTTCTTTGGAAGGCAGCGGGTGCGGCCTTATCCCTTCTGCTTCCTGCACTGTTGTTAATTCCGGGATATATTCTACTTTCTTAGGAATTCCAGTAGCCATCTATGGAGTAATCTGGTTTATCGTTTTAGGTATGCTTTCTTGGAACTCTTTTAGTACTAAAAAGGCAATGCCTAAACTCCTATGGTGGAATGTTGGCGGCTTTTTGTCGTTATTCTATTTCATCTACATAGAATTTTTATTAAGCACTATCTGTCCTTTTTGCACAGTAGTTCATGTTCTAGTAGCACTTTCTTTCATTCTCAGCATTGTAAGTTATAAAAGATTTTATAAATCTGAAATTCCTCCTTCCATCTAGAGGTGATAGTATGGCAAAAAAGAAAGCAGCTGCTAAGAAGACAAAAAAAGCTTCCAAAGGAAAGATGAAGAAAGCGAAAGTTTGTGAATTTTGTTGATCCTTGGGGTAACTTGGATGGACCTATTATTTTTTATTTCTGCTTTCCTAGCGGAAGTTATTGGAACTATTGCTGGGTTTGGTTCTTCAACTCTATTTTTGCCATTAGCTCTACTTTTTGTTGATTTCAAAACTGCGTTGATTTTGGTTGCTTTCTTCCACATCTTTGGCAATGTAGGAAGAATAACTTTTTTCAGGCATGGATTGGATAAAAAATTACTAATAATCTTTGGAGTACCAAGTATAGTATTAACGATACTTGGTGCTTTCTTAGTGAACTATATGTCCCAAGAAGTATTGAAATTAGTTTTAGGAATTTTTTTGCTTATGTTTTCAATAATTTCAATTATAAAACCAGATTTCAAATTTAAACCATCAAGCAAGAACGCAGTTATTGGTGGGAGTTTTTCAGGATTTTTTGCAGGACTGATAGGTACTGGCGGCGCCTTGAGAAGTGCTTTTCTCACTTCCTTTAACTTGAGAAAAAATGTGTATATCGCTACCGCCGCAGCGATTGCTCTTGCAGTAGATCTTACGAGAATTCCCATCTATTTTAGAAGCGGTTTTCTTACGTCACGATATTATATCTATCTTCCCTTACTTTTTATGATAGCGATTGCCGGTTCGTATATGGGAAAGAAAATCGTAGATAAAATTCCTCAGAAAGTATTTAGAAAAATTGTACTTGTCGTTATAGGCCTTATTAGTTTAAAATTTGTGTATGATGGAGTTAATTTTCTACTTTAGTATGCCCAAACATTTATTAACTCTTTTTTCTTATTCCTCTAAAAAAGAGGATGGCAGAAATAAAACCGATTAAGAAAGTAACTGATATAAAACAACTTAAACTTCTCGCTAATCAAGTCCGTCAAGATCTTATTGAAGCCTTAGTCTCGGCAGGTTCCGGACACACTGCCGGTCCGTTAGGGATGGCTGATGTCTTTACTGCACTTTATTTCAACGTGCTCAAACATAATCCAAAATATCCTTTTTGGGAAGGGCGCGATCGATTGATTCTTTCTAATGGGCATATCTGTCCGGTTCTCTATGCGACTATGGCCAATGTAGGATATTTTCCAAGAAAGGAATTGAAAACGCTGCGTCATTTTGGAACTAGATTGCAGGGACATCCGCATCGTTCCGCGCTTCCTGGAGTAGAAACCACTTCTGGTCCTCTTGGTTCAGGGCTAAGTCAAGCTGCGGGCATGGCCTATGCCTTTATGATGGACAAGAAAAAGAATCGCGTCTTCTGTTTGATGAGCGACGGTGAGCAGGAAGCAGGCCAGACTTGGGAAGCAGCCATGTTCGCAGGAAAAAATAAGCTACATAATCTTACTGCCTTCATTGACAGAAACAATATTCAGATCGATGGATATACGGAAGATATCATGCCTTTAGAACCATTAGCAGACAAATATCGTTCCTTCAATTGGCATGTGATCGAGATCGATGCCAACAACATCAAAGCAGTGATCGATGCCTGCAACGAGGCAGCAACCATTTACGAAAAACCAACACTTATTATCGCTCACAATATTCCTGGCAAGGGTGTAAGTTTCATGGAAAATGATTTCCTTTGGCATGGCAAACCGCCCACAGCAGAACAAGCTAACGTTGCCTTGGCAGAATTGAAGATGTGGAGAGAAAATATTGTGAAGAATCGTGATTGAATGATAATATAATGGGAACACTAAATCCAAAAGCATACCTTGTACAAAATCTGTATACAAAGGACATTAAGAAAGTTAAAACCAGAGACGGCTATGGAAAGGGTTTAGTCAAAGCTGGAGAAAAGAACAAGAATGTAGTTGTTCTCTGTGCAGATTTATCGGAATCAACTCGTAGCGAATGGTTCCAAAAAAAATTTCCTGATCGTTTTGTAGAGATAGGTGTAGCTGAACAAAACATGGCTTCTTTAGCGTCAGGCATGGCAGCAGCCGGGAAGATAGCTTTCATGTCTTCGTATGCGGTCTTTAGTCCCGGAAGAAATAATGAACAGATTCGAACTACTATCAGCTACAACAACTGGGGCAGCAAGCCAGGAAAAGAGATCAATGTCAAGATTGCTGGTGCGCATGCAGGGATTTCTGTCGGTCCCGATGGAGCGACTCATCAAGCTTTAGAAGATGTGGGCTTAATGCGCTTGCAGCCAGGTATGACTGTGATTGTGCCTTGCGATGATGTTGAATGTGAGAAAGCAACCATTGCCGCGGCAGAAACGCCCGGACCGTTCTATTTACGATTTGGTCGTGCAGACTATCCATCCATAACGACTGAAAAAACTCCCTTCAAAGTAGGAAGAATTGAAGAATTCAAATCAGGAAAAGATTGCACTATCGTTGCCAATGGGCCATTAGTGTACGAAGCGCTTATTGCGGCTAAAAAATTAGAAAAAGAAATTGATTGCCAAGTGTTGAATTGTCACACGGTCAAGCCATTAGATGGGGAAACTTTATTGAAAGCAGTAAGAGTGACTGGTTGTGTGGTAACTGCTGAAGAGCATCAATGGCAGGGCGGTTTAGCTGGCGCAGTAGCAGAATTTCTGGGAGAAAATTATCCGGTTCCGATTAAACGAGTGGGAGTTCGTGATCGCTTTGGTGAATCAGGAACTCCCGATGAATTATTCAAAGCCTTTGGTTTGACTTCAGATGATATTGTCAAAGCAGTGAGAGCTGCAGTGAAGATGAAGCAAAGATGAAGAAAGCAGCCAAGTCGAAATTGCCGAAAGCACGCAAGGGTTTTTCTTGTATTAAATGCGGTTATGATGCTTACAAATTAGCAGCTCTTTCACATTGTCCATTGTGTGTGATGTGCAAAGGATGCAACGATAAAGTAGGAAAGTGTAGATGTAAAGAGGGAGAGTAGAGACTGGATAAATTTATAAACTTCTTTCTATGTTCCTGCGCAAACAATTTGTAGGGGTGAATACAATTATGGCCATGAAGGAATGTCCAGCTTGCGGAGAGGAAGTAGATAAAGATGATATGTGTCCTGACTGCAAGAAATGTATAAGCTGTTGTGATTGTTTTTAGGTATATTCAACAAAAATTTTTATTTTACTTTCTTAAGTTTTTAAAGTAAATTATCTGTCTCTCTCGTTTCAAGGCATCTTTCTTAGTCTTAAAAGTACCTAGAACTTTCTTCTTATCTTTGGTGTACAAGACCCATTTGTAGCCTTCTTTTTTGATAACCATTCTATAATGGAACGTTCAATGCTGCTCGTTGTACCACTTCATTTAAGGATGGATGCACATGCACGGTACTGCGTAGCAAATCTAAAGCTTTATTCTTTCCCGCTTTCATGGCTACACAGACTTCATGCAACAGCACCGATGCATCAGGACCAATGATATGACAGCCCAGAATCTCTTTGTTTTTCTTATCCACAATAAACTTCACAAATCCGTCTTTCTCGCCCAGGGCAAAACCCTTTCCCGTGTCTTTGTAATAATATTTCCCTACTACATAACTTTTCTTCTGTTCCTGTGCTTCTTGTTCGGTCAATCCTACCCCAGCAATCTGCGGCGAAGTAAAGATAGAATGGGGCATGGGGTAATAATCAACTGCTGTTTTTTTACCTAACACATTACGTAAAGCATATTCTGCTTCTAGGTTAGCGCTGTGCCTGAACAGATACACGCCGGCAATGTCTCCTAGAGCCCAGATGTTCTTCGTAGTGGTTTCCAGAAACTTGTTGACAGAAATAAAACCTTTATCATTTACGTCTACACCTGTTTTTTCTAACTGCAATGTATCACTATTTGGTTTCACGCCGGTTGCCACCAACAATTTTTCTGCCGTCATTTTTTTTGCCGTATTCCCAGCTTTTACCGTAACTGTAACGCCTTTGCCTTGCTTTTCCACTTTAAGCACATCAGCGTTGGTCAAAACTGTATGTTTTTTCTTCCACAGATTGGTAATGGTCATTGCCACTTCTCTATCTTCGCGAGGAATAAGCAATTCATTTCGCTGTATGATGGATATCTTCGTTCCCAATTCTGCATAAAAGAAACCTAATTCTCCTGCAATATAGCCGCCGCCGATGATGATCATGCTCTTGGGCTGAACCGTCTGTCGCAGTGCTTCTGTACTAGTCATATACGGCACCTTATCTAATCCTGGAATGGGTGGAATAGAAGGTCTCGCTCCGGCAGCGATCACGATCTTTTTCCCTTTGATGCGTTCGCCATTCACTTCAACTATGTATTTATCCACAAATTTTCCCCTACCTTTGAAGAGCATCGGATTTTTCTCAGTGCGAACATTTTTCTCAATAGAGTGAGAATCCTCGTCAACAGTATAGCTAGCTCGATCGGTGACTTGTTTGAAATTAACTTTATTGAGGGATGCCTGTAAACCAAATTCAGCAGCTCTATGGATTGTTTCCGCCACTTCTGCAGAGTGGATTATGATTTTAGAAGGAATACATCCGCGATTTAGACAGGTACCGCCCATCGGGCCTTCTTCTACGATCGCTACTTTCAGACCATGTTCTGCTGCTCCTGCGGCTACATTTAATCCTGCTCCGGAGCCGATCACGATTAAGTCGAAGGTTTTCATTCTTCTCTTGGGCTAATCATTCCAACATATTGAATATCTAAAGGTGTTCCTTTGTAATTATCTCCTAGAACCTCATCCTTATTTTTGCCAATAAGTTATCTTCGATTGGATCAGGACTTTCGGGAAGTGGTTGAATTCTAACGGCGATGTGGACTTTTCCTTCTAACAAACTAATACCACAAGCCATACTATAACCTAACTCTTCCAATTCAGGTTGCTTTTCGTTCATAAAATCTTTCTTTAACTTACTAAAATACAATTTATTCAAAGACATTTGTTCACCTCTTTTTTCTGAGTAAGAAATTTAACTTAATAAACGTTGTCCTTCTCTAATCAAAAACAAGATTTAAATACACTAATAATCTATTCGACTCATGCAAAAAAAGAAGGTGTTTGTGACTAGAAAAATTCCTAAGAAAGGAATCGAATTATTGAGAAGGCATTTTTTAGTCAAGATTTACCAAAAGAACCAAGTCATTTCTCGAAAAGAGCTTCTCAAGGAAGTAAAACAATGCGATGCGCTCCTTTGTCTGCTCACAGAAAAGATTGATGCAGAAATTCTCAATGCTAATCCGAAACTGAAAGTAATTTCTAACTATGCTGTCGGATATGATAACGTCGATGTCAAAGCAGCGACGGCAAAAGGAATTCCTGTCTGCAATACTCCAGGGGTTTTGGAAAATGCAGTTGCTGAACATACCTTTGCTCTGATGCTAGCTCTAGCCAAGCGTATTGCGGAAGCAGATAGTTTCGTAAGAGCTGGTAAGTACAAACGCTGGGAACCCATGCTTTTGTTAGGTACTGAATTGGAAGGAAAAACTCTGGGAATAATTGGTTTAGGCCGGATTGGTGCAGGGGTGGCTGAACGTGCTAAAAAAGGCATGGGCATCAAGGTCCTGTATCACGACATCAGACGAAACAAACAATTTGAGAAGGAATATCAAGCTAAATATGTCTCAAAAGAAGAATTACTTAAGCGATCAGATTTTGTTTCCTTGCATGTTCCTTTGCTTCCTTCTACTCGGCATCTGATCGGTAAAGAGGAACTTAAATTGATGAAAAAAACTGCATACTTAATCAATACATCTCGTGGTCCGGTAGTTGATGAGAAAGCGCTGGTGGAAGCATTGCAGAAAAAACATATTGCCGGGGCAGGATTGGATGTCTATGAAAATGAACCAAAGTTAACGCCCGGACTAACTAAGCTGAAGAATGTTGTTTTAACTCCGCATACTGCTTCTGCCACCGTTGAAGCAAGAACAGCGATGTCTGAATTAGCGGCGCAGAATATTATTGACGTTCTTCAAGGGAAAAAAGCGAAGTTTACAGTTAATCCAGAAGTGTATAGAAAGAAGAGGAAATAAAAATGTCACAAATTAACGAAACATTTGCTGATCGGCAATCCAGAATTTCTGAAGCAGTAGAAGATCTTGGACTTAATCTAGAAATACTTTTAACACGGAAAAGCCGCCTTGTTTTAGGATTAGTTCATGTTGAGCTATATAAGGACGGTGCAAAAGTAGGAGAAATACTGTATGATCAAGAACCGCCAACAATTACTTCATCTAAAGCTGAATATAATCCAATAATGGATAAGCTAAAAGAATATTTTGTTAAAAACGTAAAATAAAAGATAAAAACAAAAAGAATACTTACTTCTTTGCTCCCATGATTCTGAACATGGT
>CAYJQD010000006.1:0-29409 GCA_964372235.1 uncultured Methanosarcinales archaeon | reverse complement strand
TCTACGCTTTTCTGCGCTGTCCTTTCTTACGTTCAAACTCAGTTTCTGCACGAGGTAAGCTGAAGGTTCCCAGTATGTTCAGCTTAGCTTTTATTTTGTAGGTAATCAACCTATGTTCATGTGCATCTAATTCTGCTAAAGACCACACTACTTTTGTTCCGTTCTTCGCATGTTTGGCTTCTTGCGGCTTAAGCGTTCCTAATTCTAAGCTCTTATCGATATTGGCTATGCTCGGTACAAGATCAGTCACCGCTACATTTTTGATTGGTTTGTTGGAATGATTTTTCAGTTCCAGAGTTATTTTTATCTCAGATAAGGTTCCTTCATCTCCTCGTGTAGTTATCGCTGTCTTTTGGATACTTAAAGGAGATTGGACATACCAATAAAAGACACCGAAAAGGATTAATGCGACCAGCATATAAACAAGGATTCGATAATTAATGATTATAGGTATACTTACTGATTCGTTGGGTCCTAGCTCTACTTCCCAGGTTAAATAACGTTCTCCGTCTATCACTTCGCTCTGTCCTTCACTTCTGATGATGGGAAGCATCCAGAGAGAAACCGGATCTTTTACGAGCTGAGTATTGCGCACGTTTCCAGTATTCTTAACGGATAAAGTTCTTACTTTTTTTAGATAAACTGTCTCTTCTGTTGCGGTGACGTCAAAGGGCGGAAGCAATGATAATATCTCTATCTTTTGTTCTATAACCTTTACTGCTTCTCCCTTACTTTCGAATACAAAAAATAAAGTATATTCTTTAGGTTGGGTATAGGGATTGGGCACGATGCTGAATTCCACAGTCTTTTTTCCTTGAGGAGGAAGTTCAACAATCACTTCTTTTTGGAATTCAGGAATCTCCGTTTCGATTCTAATTTTTAAATCTTGTAAATTAAGCGGATTACGATTTTCTAAGAATAATTTGATTGACAAAGGCTCTTTAGGATTTATTTTTTCATCCATATCGACGTTAACACGGATGGTTGGAAGGTAATCCAAGGGATCTTTTGCTTTAAGGTAAATCTTTAATTCTTCAGTATGAGAATCGCCCAAATCACTTTGTACCGTGAGATGAACGAAGTAAATCCCTGGAGGTAAATCTTGAAGTACCTTAGCACGGATAGTTGTTGTATACGATTGTCCCGGTCCTAATTCTATGACTTTATCTTTTAACGGGAAAGGATCGACATTCCAGCTCTGTCCAGACTGTAAGGAATAAAGATTGTAGGTCTGAGTTTGGCTGTCCTTATTGGTGATGGTTACACTGAAAGTAGCATATTCTGCGGGAGTAATCTCATTTTTTATCGGTGCAGAAGAAACTGTCGTTTCCGCCGCTGCCATAACAGAAAACATAACTAAAAATAAGCTCACCAGTAAAATGTATTGAAAAGACTTTCTCCACCTCACGTCTAACACCTCATGCAAATTAAATCAGAACTACTATTTAAAGAATTCGATTTTGAAGAGATGGAAAATTATGTCCCCATGCGTCTGCTCGTGGAATTGTTAGATCCACTTGACACATGAAAACAAACACATGAAAATAAACAAAGATTTATTTTCAGTGCTGAAAAGCTAGACTTTTCATGCAACGATTTGTTTTCAGTGCACGAAAACCAACAAAGATTTGTTTTCGGCACTGAAATAAGATATTTTCTTATTTCATGTGCAGAAATGAGGGATTTAACCTCATTTCTCGCAACGTTCGCCTAGTGTAACAGGCATTTGGAAACATTTATATAGTCTTTTCTTTTAATTTACCGTAAAAGAGATGTGAATTATAGATGGCAGAAAGCGCTTTCCGAGGTATGATTGATTTCTTGAATAAGTTAGGGGTATATGATGTAATCCTCCCTTTCCTTTTAGTCTTTACCATAATTTTCGCTATCCTAGAAAAAACCAAAATATTTGGTACGGAAAATGGTATGACCAAGAAGAATATCAATGCCATGGTCGCGTTTGTGATTGCTTTTCTGGTTATCGCTTCTACTAAATTAGTTGCGGTGATCAACGAAGTGATGGCTAATGTGGTATTGCTGGTCGTCCTCGGCGTTTGCTTCCTCTTATTAGTGGGCGTCTTTTTCACCGGCGAAAAAGAGTTCAGCTTGAATGACTTGCCAGTGTATAAGCAAATATTTATCGGAATAATGTTCCTCGGTATAATCCTTATTTTCCTCAATGCTCTAGGCTGGCTGCAGTACATCGTTGACCTATTTAATAACATCAATGAAGATTGGGCCGCAACATTAATATTCATCGCTATTATCATTGGATTTATCGTATGGGTAACCAGTAGCCCAAAAAAACCGGAGTCAAAATAGGAGGTAATATAATGGTCAGCGCAAGTTTCACTAATCTCGCACAATATTTTCAAGCATATGGAGTGATGGATTTTCTGCTTCCATTCATCTTAGTATTTACTATCGTGTATGCGGTTACGGCAAAATTGGCTTTGTTCAAGGATCATAAGCAATTCCGTATCGTGATTGCTTTAGTCTTAGCGTTGATGTTTGTTGTTCCACATATTACAGGGAGTTATCCGCTTGGTTACGACCCAGTTCAAGTCATGAATGAGTCCTTGCCTAGCATATCTCTGGTCTCCATTGCCGCAATCATGGTTCTGTTATTGATGGGTATTTTTGGCGCAGATTTCACCGCTGCGGCTGCTCCTTTCATAGCGCTTATCTCCTTAGGTTTTGTAGCCTATATATTTGGCGCTTCTCTGGGACTTTGGAGAGGCCCTTATGACATCTTTTACTGGTGGTCCTCTGAAGTAACCGAGTTGATAATAGTCCTTTTGATTTTCGGATTGGTGGTATGGTTTATCGTGAAAGAGCCTACTCCGCCCGGACAGAAAGGAGTTATTGGTAAAATGTTGGATGAATTTGGTAGGTATGTAGAAAAAAGATAATCATGGCAACCCCTTTAGATTTAAGCATCCTGAACCTGTTTGATTTCATCTTTCCAGTTCTCTTAGTCTGGACTTTTGTTTTCGCCATGCTGCAAAAAACTGGAGTGATAGGAAAATCGATGGGTATTAATGCGACTGTTGCCAGTGCTGCTGCACTGATGATCTTACTTTCTCGTACCGCCATAGAATTGGTAAATTTCATCATACCTTGGTTTGCCATTGCTATTATTTTTTTCGTCCTAACTATTTTGTTGTTTATGATTATGGGGGCGAAGGATATAACTGCCTATCAAGATAAAGGAGTGCAATGGGTACTTATCGCAGTGGTTATTTTGATTATGGTCGCCGGCTTTGGAAAAGTATTAGGACAATCACTCTTAGAACAATCTGCCCAGACCGGGGAAACAACGCCAGGAGAAGAAGATGTGGCTAGCGGGGATTTTCAGCAGAACATTTATGCTACCTTGTTCCATCCTAAAATATTGGGATTGTTAGTAATCTTTGCCATTGTCGTATTTACAGTAGCGTTAATAAGTGGGTAAAAAAAATTTTTTGTTTTTTACAATATATTTAGAGTCATTTATGGTGTCGCTTCTTTAGATCCTCTTTTACTGCGGACAATTCTTTCACATTATCGACGAAGGTCGGAATAACGTCTTTGAATACTTTTCCTACTGCTTTTAACTCCGTTCCTACGTCGCGCATTCGAGTATCATAATCTTCTAATTTTCCCAGAACTGCTTCATGCAGCGTCTTGAAATCTTCTTTTAACTTATCCACATCATGCTGTAGCTTTAGCTGTCTTTCTTCGGCCTTATTTTTCCATTCGATGATCTTCTTGACTTCGGCGATTAAATCATCCCATTTTTCATCGATGAGACTTTCTGCAATCTGTTCCATGCGCTCATAGATATTACTCATATCTTCTTGATACGAAGGTTGCGGAGAAGGCATTTCCTGTTGCATCATAGGCATTTGTCCAGGCATTCCTTCCTGCGGACCGTAATCAGAACCCTGCCCAGTGGCATCGGCCTGGGCGATTGCTTCACTGATCTGCTGTTGCGAGTATCCTCGCTGCGATAATTCCTCGACAATGATATCATCAGTAAGCCCTTGCTGACGGAGCTGTAATACTTCAGAAACCGGGGCTGCTTTCTTATCAAATAACGCCATAATCTACCTCTTTTTTGTACTTAATAACTTTTCCTATTTAAACTTTCTCAATGCTTCCTATTCTTAAGTTCTGCTAATTTGTTCTCAATAGCTTTTTCCAGATCACGTTGCGTCACAAAATTAAGCGGATTCCAAAATTCTACATATTTCTTTAATGTTACTACTTCTTCTGCTCCCGCAGTTTGCTTCAGTTCGTTGATGATTAAGATCATCTTCTGGTTCATCTTTTCTTGTTCATGCCGTATTTCCATCAGATCATCGCTAAGAGTCTTGAAATCCTTATTAAGCTGGTTTGCTCTCCTGATAAAATCATTTTTGAGCACGTCTACTTCCCGAAGAAGGTTATTCACTTTGCTTTCCAATCCTTTCACCCAGACATAAAGCTTTGCCGGATCAAATCCAGAAGGGGGAGGCATCTCCGCAGGTTTCGCCATGTCTTTATCTCTAAGGAAGAGAATATAATAAAGTTATGTGAGTATTGTTTAGTAGTATTGTTTTTGTTCCCGTCGAAAAGCTTCTCTTAATAAGGTGATGTATTCCTGTTGCGCAGGACTAGCTTGCCACAAATCTGCTTCTATAGGCAGATGTAACGAAATAAAGGGCATTAAATCATTGATTCCGGCTTTTTCTGCTATTGCTGTATAGATTTTTTCTCCTAATTCAAGATCCAGTCGTAAAGGCCCGCCAGAAGTTCCGCAACCATAACATTTGAATATATTCTGTCTTGGTTTCAGGTAAAAAGAAGGAGTTTTTTCACCATGGAAAGGACAAAGGCCTAAATAATTGCCGCTGATTGGTCTTTTTGAGATTCTCTCTCCTAAATAAAATAGACCAACTTCAACTACATTTAATCTTGATAATTTTGATTCCAATTCGTGTGGGGTTTCAAATTGCGAAAGAGAGAAGGGCAAGGGGAGAATATATTCATTCTCTTTTCTGGCGAAAAGATCAAGTTGTTTCATCTGTTCCTGAGCTTTCTTGAGTATTATAAATTTATTCTACAGAAAATATAATAAACTCCTTCCTTATCTATATTTTGAAAAAGATGGTGTTAGAAAACTCCAAGGCCTGTTTTGAATATGAAACGTATCACGAAGGGGAAAATAAAATCTTAAAGATTTACTGCGAGAATTGTAATTTTCCTCCTTCTATCGAATACAGTGATCTCTGTATGTCTAAGGTTATCGATGTTCTCCAAGCAGTTACCGGTGTTACGATCGTAATACTCTCCCAACAACGGGAATATCAATATGATTACGATCAGGTTTCGCTCTTGAACGAGATCGCAGCGGTATACAAGCACCTCAATCAGGAAGAACGATTTAGCTATTCACATTTGGTAGTTGACCCACTTCATGAACGGTATATTAGGGGAGCATACACCCAATTCCAGCGTTTTATTTCCAAGCGTTTGAAGGAAGATCCTTTTGCCGCATTTGTAGAATTGAAACGGTTAGAAACCAGAGAAAAGATTAAATTAAACTCTTTAATTGACGCCCGGCATGCTGCCAGCCAGCGAAAGTTCTTAGTCATTCTTGAGACAGCAGTAAAGCTTATCGAGAACACTAAGATGATCAAGCTTCTCATGCCGCATAGTCATGATTATCAAGTTGGCCAGCGGGATATTTACGGTAACTCTTTTCATCCGACGACGAAACCAGATTTCATGCTCACCAAGCTGCTTACTGACTTTCCCCAAGGAAACCTCGAAGACAGCTACAACTTCAAGGCCGATACCGATGATTGCGAGGTGAATATTTTTTCTTTTGATGACAACGTGAAAGTGCTTTATCATCTCACTCCGCCGGAATTTCTTTTTTCTGAAGAGGAATATCAACTGTTGGATGACGCCAAACGTATCATGTCTGAACATAAGCCAGCAAAAGAAGAATTTGTTGACCCACAACGGATGCGAGAAGTATTTTTTAATATTGGAAAAGATTTGCTAACTGACTTAGCACAGCATCAAAGCTTACGGATAAAAGAAGATAAGCTGAACGAACTGGCCCAGGCTTTGCTGCGGCACACGGTTGGTTTTGGCCTGATTGAACTGCTCTTGTCCGATCCTAAAGTGCAGGATGTCAACGTCAATTCCCCTAATGGCGCATTACCGGTATTTATCGTCCATCAGGATTATGGAGATTGTTACACCAACATTTACCCCACTATTTTAGAAGTGGAAAGCTGGGCTACTAAGTTGCGTCTGGTTTCCGGGAGACCTTTAGATGAAGCTAATCCTATTTTAGATACTGAATTGAAAGTGGAAGGATTCACCTCAAGGGTTTCTGCTCTCACAGCGCCCTTAAGTCCAACTGGTTTAGCTTTTTCTTTCCGACGACATAGAGATTTTCCCTGGACTTTTCCATTGTACATGCAACCAAAAGTGCGTTATGTCAACGCTGTCGCTGCCGGACTGATTAGTTTTCTTATTGATAACAACGCTACCATTCTTGTTGCGGGAACTAGAAGTTCTGGAAAGACTTCTTTATTGGGCTCTTTCTTGACGGAAATGATGCGCCGGGCAAGAATACTGACTATTGAGGATACCTTTGAACTTCCCTCGGAATCTATCCGTAAATTAGGATATAACATTGAACAATTAAAAGTGGCGTCTGCACTTTCTTCTCCTGGTTCCGAAGTCGATCCTTCCATAGGGATAAGATCTACGCTTCGTTTGGGCGATTCAGCAATATTCGTTGGAGAAGTCCGGTCCAAGGAAGCAATCGCCTTGTTTGAAGCTATGCGCGTTGGTGCAGCTGCTAACGTAGTAGCGGGAACAATTCACGCTGACTCACCGTATGGGGTATTTGATCGGGTGGTCAATGATATCGGCGTTCCTAAAACCTCGTTTAAAGCGATTGATATAATCATAGTTACTAATCCAGTTATTTCTGGCCTAAAGAAATACAAGCGTATTCTACGCATTACGGAAGTGCGGAAAGAATGGGATGATGATCCGCTTCGAGAAAATGGCTTTGTCGATTTGATGGTCTACAATCCAGTTACTGATCAATTGGAGATAACCGATGAATTGCGTAATGGGAATTCTGATATCCTAAAAAGAATGGCAGGTAGGGTGAAGGAGTTTGCTGGTGATTGGGATGCAGTGTGGAATAATATTTTATTGCGGGCGAATGTCAAGCAGGCTATCGTTGATGCGTTTACGGAACTAGGGGATGGGAACATTCTCGAAGCAGATTTTGTGATAAGAGCGAATGATATGTTTAGGTTGATTTCTGATAAAGTAAAAAAAAGGAGCGGTAAGATCGACCATGACAAGATCTTCTTTGAATTTAAGGAGTGGCTGAGAAAGGAAGCAAGGAAGAAACCGGAAGAATAATTTCTGGAAATGTTTTTATAGTGTCAGGGAAGTAAATAGTTATGAATTACAAAATATACAAGACTCCTGATCCTTCTAATCGACTGGACACTTCTTTACGATATGAAAAAGGAATTGTTGATCTTTTATTACGCTTTGATGAGAGCATCCATAATCGAGAGGGAATCCAGAAAATAGTAACTGCTCCTGCTCAAAATAAGATTGGATTTAATGTCGTTGCCTGTCAAACTTTTTTTGGAAAATATGGGAAGGCAGCATACGTTTTCCATCCTGAAACAGGGGATCTTTATTCGTTTACTGAAGTATTCTTCCCCATACGTGAAGCTTCAAGGCGTTTCTTGAAAGCCGGGTTGAAAGGATTGGTTTTTGGTGCCGAAGAGAAAGGCATTTTATGGCAAATGGTTCAAGAATATGATTATGACCATGTTATCTTAAGCATCTCAGCACAAGAAGTTCCCCAGGAAGAATGGTATCATTTCACCGGTTCCGCAGAAAATGTATTAGAAGAGCTTAAAAAAAGATCCAAGGGGTTCAGGAGCAGATGAAATACCGCATCATCACTCACGGAAACTGCACCGACGGCTATTGCAGCGCTTTTGTAGTTAAAAAATTTTTTAATATTTTCTTTGAAACAAAGCTATCTGAAAAAGAGATACAAGAAATTCCTGTTTTAGGAGTACAGCCGCAGGACGTTCAAGCTGGAAAAATCCCTCTTTCTTCAGGAGATATAGTAGTGGATTTACCAAAAACAGACGCAAAATTCTTCTTCTGGTGTGATCATCATCTGACTACTAAACCTACCGAGGCATTGCCCAAGAATCATCATTGGAAAGCAACTCCGAGCTGTACTGGATTTTTGATCGATCTTGCCTTAGAAAAAGGAGCAAAATCAAGTAAAGAACTGCTTGATTTTAAGAGGGCAATTGATGTTATTGATAATGCAGAATATTCTAAAAAGGAAATCAAAGAATGTTTTTACAAACAGAAAGAATATCAGAATCTCACTCCTTTGCAAAAGCTGACTATGGTCGGCGCTATGTTTAACACCAGAGATCGAGTATTGAATGACGAAATCTTCCGCACCTTGCTTACGTCAGAATTAGGAGAGACGCCTCTGTCTAGCAAGCCATTATGGCAGCTCAATCCTTTGATGTTTCACAAGGCACAGCTGGAGAGTTTTGAGCAGTGGCGTAAAAATGTGGATACTTACCTAGAATACGATGCGGAAGCACAATGCGTAGTGCAAGATGATCGAAAAGCAAAATTAAACGTTGGTGTTCCTGACCGATTTTATTCTTACGTCAAATTTCCGCAAGCTAGTTATCATGTTAATTTACGGATAATAGAAGAAGAGAAAAAAGCCCGCTTAGGGATCGGTTCCAATATTTTTCACAAAGAGCGCTGTAAAATTAACATAGGCGAACTATGTAAAGAACTTGGTAGGAAGTTCGGCGGTTCTGGCGGTGGACACTACGCTGTTGGCGGCGCAGTGATCAAAGCTGAGAAAGCGGATGAAGCGTTGAAGTTTATCCTGGAGAGATTTAAGGAAACGAAAGAATGATGTTCACCATCATGTCTTATAATATTGAACGCGGTTTTCATACTCCGGATCATATTCTTGAAGAACATCGTTTACAAGCAGCACAACGCGCAGTTCAGCAAGTAAACCCAGATATTCTTGCATTAACGGAAGCATATTATGGTGGTCCAAATTCACATGGAATTAAGATGAATTACCAACAATTGTTTAATTTTTCATGTGGGCAATTTGCTGGATATAGATCAAAGAAAGGAGATGAAGGCGGAAATTGTTTATTATCACAGCTCCCCCTGCAGGCTAAATCTGTACCTCTAAAATACAAAGGAGCAGTTCGAGGGAAAATTAAATTAGAAGATAAGATCTTTACCATTGATGTAGTACATCCTTCTTACTCAGTGGATGACCAAGAAAAAATTTCAACATTACGTCCATTGATAGTTAATCGACAAAATCCATATCTCCTTACCGGTGATTTTAATACTATCCATCCTGAAGATAAATATGATTGGAATATGGTACTTCTGGGTTTGCAACAATCATTTTCGTCAGAAAAAGCATCTTGGATTGTAGAAAACTGGCGCAAAGCAGAACTGGTCTCTTGGCTGCTGAAGCAAGGTTTAGAAGATGCTTTTCCTTTGGGATGCAGAGAACCAACTTGCCCCAACAGAAAAAAACAATCAGCCGTGCGTATGGATTTTTGTTTTACATCCCTTGATCTTAAAGTTCTAGAAGCGTATGTTTTGAAGAATGAAGATACCGACATTGCATCAGATCATTATCCGATTGTAGTAAAGTTTAAGATATAGTCACTTCTTATAACACACATCACAGCCCTTCAGATCCCCTTCTACCTGAGCGTGTAATTTGCATAATACTTTAGAATGCTTGATGTGTTCGCTGATTCTCTGGATTTGATAGAATGCCGAAGCTGGATCAGTAATTCCTGCTGCCGCTTTCTTGATAAAATCTTTTAACTCTGGTGGAAAACTAATCTCCATAGCCCGTTTCTCTTTGGTATACTGAGAAATTGCTGCTTCAGTGATATTCAGCAACTTGGCGATCTCTTTTTGTGATTTCCCTGTTTCTTTCAGCGCTACCACTAATTCTTTCCTGATGGCCGGAAGGATATACCAGACTTCAATTTCCTGAGGATGTTTTAGTGGCAATTTCATAACCTTTGAAAAGTAAACAATAGTTAAAAATCTATTGGAGAAAGAGAATAAAAAGAAGAAAAAAAACTAATTTAACTCAGCATCTACTAACCCATAGCCGAAGAAATCATCCTTTCCTACTGCACCTAAGTCATCAGCAGTATTTTGCAATAATGCTCGTACTTCTACATTGGTAAGTAAAGGATTTGCTTCCCAGGCTAAGGCTGCAACACCTGAAACATGCGGAGTAGCCATGCTGGTTCCGCTTGCCGTAGCGTATCCACCATCTTTATACGTGGACAAGATGCTTACGCCGGGTGCAGCTAATTCTACTTGCGGTCCTACGTTGCTGAATGAAGCAAGGTTGTCTGAGCTACTGGTTGCGGAAACTGCCACGACTGAATCGTACGCAGCGGGGTATGAAACCGGACCGCCGTAATCGTTGCCTGCAGCCGCCACTAATAATACTCCAGCAGCATACGCCGCATCAACTGCGTTATGGAATGCTTGCACATCTGAGCTTGATCCTAAACTCATAGAGGCTACTTTAGCACCGCTTTGCACACAATAATCAACACCTGCAATAACGTCGCTTAAATATCCAGAGCCCTGTCTATTAAGAACTTTTGCTGCCAGTAAAGAAGCACTTGGAGCAACACCTACTACACCGATGGCATTGTCAGCTGCAGCAACAGTTCCAGCGACATGTGTTCCATGGCCGTTGTCATCATCCCATTTATTAGGGTCAACTACTGCGCCTTTCGCGACAAAGTTTCTTCCGCCTACAAGATTTGCTTGTAAATCAGGATGGTCTTTATCTATCCCGGTATCGATGACACAGACTTTTACGCCTGCTCCGCTGTGATTGGAAAGTTCGGCATCGATCCTATTTACTCCCCAAGGCAATGTTTGCGCCGGTTGTGCAGGCGCAGGTTTTCCAGATGCATGTGCTAACGCATCAAATTCAAAACCTACAACATTTGGATTTTGCAACAACCCATTCAGGGCATTTACTGGGACTTCTATTGCAAGAACATTATCAAGTAAAGTATAGCTATGCAACACCTTTCCACCATGAGCATGAACTACGCTCACATCGGGTTTTCCTTTAAACTCTAAAAAGACTCGTACTTTTTCTGGCTGATTTCCAGCTGCTGTTGCCAACGCTGAAAATACCAGAAGAGAAATCATCATTAAAACCATTAATTTTTTCATATTTCTTACCTCCTAATAACTTTTTTGACAAAATGTAGCATGGCTGATTTAAATAGTTTGTGTTGTAGAAAAACTAGAACGCTTTCCTTAGATTACTAATAATTTGAATTAGAAAATTCACCACTTTACCAATATCTTCCTTAGGGGTATATTTTCCCAAACTGAAACGAATGCTTCCTCTAGCTAATTTCTCTGGAACATTCATCGCTTTCAGAACATGACTAATTTCAATTTCATTCGCCGTGCAGGCACTTCCGGCAGAAGCAAAAATCCCTTTTTGATTTAAGTATGATAACACTGTTTCCGCTTCCACTCCTTCAAAGGAAAGATGCACATTATTTGATAATCTTTCAGTTGGATGACCGTTAAGGTGCGTATTTGGTATCCTTTTCTTCACTTGAGCAATAAAGTAATTACGTAATCCTTGTAATCTTTTGGCTTCTTTTTGTTCTTGCTGGGCTAGATCCAATGCTTTTGCAAATCCGACAATGGCCGTGAGATTCTCTGTGCCAGAGCGCAATCCATACTCCTGCCCTCCGCCGTGAAGCAATGGTTCAATATGTACTCTTTCTTTAACGTACAACAATCCCGCTCCCTTTGGCCCATAGATCTTGTTGCTGTTTAACGTTAGCAAATCAACGCCTAATTTCTGCACATCTAGATCGAGCATTCCTGCTTGACAAGCATCGGTGTGGAACAAAATTTTCTTTTCCTTGGCAATCGCCGCAATCTCCTTTATTGGTTGGATAGTTCCCACTTCGTTATTAGCATACATGATAGAAATTAGAATGGTTTTCTTAATGATTGCTTTCTTGACATCATTAGGATTAACTTTTCCATATTGGTCAACTTCGATATAGGTAACTTTAAATCCTTCTTTCTCGAGATATTTACACGTTTCCAATACTGCTTTATGTTCAACTTTGCTGGTGATGATATGGTTTCCTTTTTTCTTGTAAGCGAAAGCAACTCCTTTCAAAGCCAGATTGACGCTTTCCGTTCCGCTGGAAGTAAAAATAATTTTATCGAGTTCATTTGCATTCAATATTTTCTTGATTTTGGTTCGAGAATTCTCTACAATTTCCTTTGCTTTCTTTCCTGCCCCATGCATGCTGCTGGGATTGGCAAAATACCTCTGTACTTCTGCCACTATTTTTTGTACTTCTTTCCGTACTGGGGTAGCTGCAGCGTAGTCTAGGTAGATCATGTATTTCATTTATGTCAAGGTTAATTTAAAAATTTTACTTGATAAGTCGAAAGATATATAAGTACAAAAAATCTACTAAATAATTAAAATTGGTGAAGCAAAAACAAAATTCAAAGAAACAAGCTCCTAGTCATACTTTATCAATAGCGGCGATGATTGTAGCAGTCGTTGCTATAATCGCAGTTGTAATTGTTTTTACCTATGTTAGACAATCTGGAGGAGCTCTTGCTGGAGCTGCGAGGTATCAGGCTATAGAACGTTCTAATGTGCCGGTAAGTCAAGAATCATCTGGTTTTCAGCAAAATGTCGCCGATATTGTAAATCAGATGCCTTTAGAGCAGTCAATCGAGAATTTCCCTATTCAAAGAGTAATAGAATGTCCTGAATATTTGCGTCCTTCAAAATCAATTTTTGAGAATAAGGACGAGATTCCTGAGGATATGGACCTTGCGAGAATTCCTGTAGATTACACTGCAGATGGCAAAGCACGAAGTTGGCAATACGACAAAAATTTAGCTCAAAGACGTGTGGTATGAGTGGGATGGCCTGCTCATATATCCCTTTTATGAAAGATGCTGATTACTGGAACAGCGGAACAGTACTCCAAAGGAGGAATGCAAGGAATTGCGTTGATGCCGGACCAAGAAGCTGCAAGTGTTTGACCAAGTAAGACTACACCCCTAACATCTCCCTCAATTCTTCTGACGGTTTCCACGGTGGGGTAAAGGTAACTTCGATACTTACCTCTTCTGCACCCAGATCGAAAATCATCTTCTTCAGATCTTCCACCATCTGCGGTCCGAATGGACACATAACAGAAGTAAAAGTTAGCACTACCTTTACTTTATTTCCATCAATCTTTACATCGTAAATTAGTCCTAAAGTCCAGACATCGATGTTCAGTTCAGGATCTTCATACTTCTTGAAGACGTTCTCGATTAATTGTTCTTTAGTTAGGGTCATTTTACAAATTCTCCAAATCCATTCTTCTCAATTTGCTGCGCTAATTCATATCCGTCGGATTTCACGATTTTGCCATTGATTAGTACACTTACTGTATCCGGTTTCAGGAATTCCAAGAATCTAATGTAATGAGTAATAACCACAATCCCCATTTCCTTTTCTTTACGCACTCTTTCAATACCATCGGCCACTATTCTAATGGCGTCAGTATCAAGTCCCGAATCTGTTTCATCCAGCAATGCATACTTTGGTTCTAGCATCGCCAGCTGCAGCATCTCCATGCGCTTCTTCTCTCCGCCGGAAAATCCTTCATTAAGATATCGTTTACTAAACGCTGCATCAATCTTCAACTGAGCCATCTTTTCTTTCAATAATTTGTGGAAATCAACCACGGAATAAGTGGGCAACCCTCTCCTTTCGCGCAGATTATTTACTGCCGTTCTCAAAAAGTTGCTGATGGTTACTCCGGAAATCTCGGAAGGATACTGGAAGGATAAAAATAATCCCTTCTGGGCGCGCACTTCTGGTTTTGCAGTGGTAATCTCTTCTCCATCCAGTAAAATCTTCCCTTTTGTAATCTTGTACTTAGGATGTCCCATCAGAGCATGAGCCAAAGTAGATTTTCCTGAACCATTCGGTCCCATCAAGGCATGTACTTTTCCAGGATACAAGGTAAGTGTAACTCCTTTGATGATTTCTTTTCCATCCACTTCAACATGTAAATCGATGATTTCTAATTTCCCGGAAAGGAACAACGATTCCTTTTGGGCCCCAGAATTTTCTCTCTCAATAATTCTGGGTTCTATAGTAAATTCTGTGGGCTTCATGGTAATCACATTCCCTCCAACGCATGATGCAATGTCTTTAATGATAGCAAAGCGCATTTGGTTCTAGTATGGCTGATAGGTATGCCTAACAAACCAAACACTTTTTCTTGGCCGAATTTTTTTGCCTCTTCAATCGTTTTTCCTTTCATGGTTTCAGTCAATAATGAGGCAGAAGCTTGGCTGATCGCGCAACCATTTCCAGTAAAGGTAACTTCTTCAATAGTTCTATTATTGGTTTTGACGTACATAGTAATAGCATCTCCGCAGATAGGATTAACCTCGCGATGCTGTGCTGTACATTGGAACATTTCTTTTTTATTTCTTGGGTGTTTGTAATGATCAATGACATTTTCCTTGTACAATTCTTGCTCTTCGGTTAAATCGCCGGAAGTTATTTCATTCCTATTGATGGATCTAAATTTTGTTTCATTCACAATAGCAGTTACTGCTTCTACCAACTTATCGACATCTTCTTTATCGTTGTAAATATAGAAAGAAGCCCGTATACTTCCATCCATTCTTAATGTAGAGAATAATGGCATAGCACAATGGAATCCGCCTCGCACAGCAATATGCTCTTTATCTAACACTTCACTTACATCATGCGGATGCATTCCCTCGATAGCGAAAGAGATAGCTGGTCCTCTGTTTTCAGTGTTAGTTGGTCCGATAACAGTTACGCCAGGAATAGTAGATAGTTTTTCCAATGCATATTTGGTTAATTCTTGCCCATGCTTTTCCACATTATTCATTCCGATTTCTTGCAGATATTCAACTGCAGCCAACAATCCAGCTGCACCGGCCATGTTTGGCGTTCCTGCTTCAAATTTCCAGGGCAGATCATTCCAGCTTGATTGTGTAAAGGTCACTTCTCTAATCATATCTCCGCCGTACAAGAAGGGCTGCATCTCTTTCAGCAATTCTTTTCTTCCATATAATACGCCGATCCCTGTGGGAGCACACATCTTATGACCAGAGAATACTAAGAAGTCGCAGTTTAGTTCTTTGACATCAACTGGCATATGCGGAACAGACTGTGCAGCGTCGACAATCATCACTGCGCCAACTTTATGTGCCATAACTGCTATTTCTTTCACTGGATTAATTGTTCCCAACACGTTGGACATATGCACGATGGAAACAATTTTGGTTTTCTCAGTAATTAATTCAGCAGCTTTTTTCATGTTTAATCTATAATCTTTCGTGATCGGAATAAATTTCAACACGGCTCCTTTTTCTTTGGCAAGTTGCTGCCATGGGACAATATTACTGTGGTGCTCCATCTCCGTTAAAACAATTTCGTCTCCTACTTGGAGATTCTTTCCTAGTGAGTAGGCAAGTAAATTCAAACCTTCAGTTGTTCCTTTGGTGAAAATAACTTCTTCAAACTCAGCACTGATAAATTGTGCCACTACTTCATGCGCTTTTTCGTATAAAACCGTAGATTTTTGTGCTAATTTGTAAATTCCTCGATGTACGTTGGCATTCTCCTGTTCATAATATGCTTTTACTGATTCGATTACCTTCTTTGGTTTTTGAGTAGTCGCACTATTGTCTAAGTAAATCAACCCTTTGTTCAGTATTGGAAAATCTTGTTTTACGGTGATCATTTTCTTAGTCTTTCTTGAATTTTATTTGCTATTTCTTCTCTTACTTTCTCATGTGCAATCTTTTGCAAGATCGGCTCTACAAAACCAAGCACTAACAACTTTCTTGCTTCATTTTCATCTAATCCTCTAGACACAACGTAGTACAACTGCTCTTCATCGATTTCCCCCATCGTTGTCCCATGCGAACAATTCACATCATCATTCTCTACTTCCAATACTGGAATAGCGTTACAGCGAGATTCTTCACCGATCAATAATACATCTGAACGTTGATGTCCAGTACAGTTCAATGCATTTTTCTCCACTCGTATTTTTCCATAATGCATCGCTCTGGATTTGTTGCTGAGGATTGCTTTTGCCAGCATGGCAGATTTAGTATTACTCTTTTCATGGCAAACGTCTGAGTTGATATCACATTGCTGTGTTTCTGTACCAATGATTGCTTGATACTGCTGTGCTGCTGCTCCTGCTTCTCGAAGATGGCTTCTTAATTGGACTTGTGTAAATCCTTTTCCAACTACCACATCAAACCATTCTACGCGTGCGTCGTGCGATACTTCTGCTCGTTTGGTTGTAAAGGAGTGTGTTCCTTCTGCTTCATCATGAATAGTGCAATAGGTAATCTTTGCATTGGGCTGAGCATACATTTGAACAATTTGGCTTTTGTAGTGCGTTGTTGAATTTACATTTTCTACAATAGCTGCTTGTGAATTCTCTTCGGCAACAACAATAATATTCTCAGCAGATACATTAGTTGTAGTTGAATTGATAATAATCGGTTCTTCGATAGCTGTGCCTTTTGGAATAATTATTACTGTTGCATCCGGATTAGCAGCATAATGCAAGGCCAGCAATTTATGTTCAGCAGCAACTAATTTCTGCGCATATTTTGCAATAAATTCTTCACTTAATTCTGAAAGCTTGCAAATTTTTACTCTTTCGTCAGCAATAACTTGTACATCTGCTTTCTGTATCTCTTTGAATACTTTCTCCCAATCAATATTAACTTGCAGAGCAAACCCTTTTCCATGATTTTGTTGAGGCAGTTCTAACTCAGTAAACTTCTGTTGTGCTAGTTGTTGTAGTTGAGTGATTGCATCAGTCATTTTCCTAAAATCCCTCCACTTCCAGCTCAATCAATTTATTCAATTCCACTGCATACTCTAACGGCAAGGCTTTGATCACCGGTTCAATAAAACCAGACACGATCATCTGGATCGCTTGTTGCTCCGTCAACCCTCTACTAGTAAGATAAAATAACTGCTCTTCACCGATTTTACTGACGGTAGCTTCGTGTCCTAAATTGACTTTATTGTTGTCAACTTTCATATACGGATAGGTGTTAGAGACTGATTCACCATCCAGAAGCAACGCATCACACTGTACATTTGATTTAGTATTAACTGCATCCTTCGTAACTCGTACCAAGCCACGATAACTAGAAATGCCGCCGCCTTTGCTGATACTTTTCGCTTTTATCACGGATGAAGTATTTGGTGCAATATGTATCGCTTTCGCGCCGGTATCCTGATCCTGTCCTGGTCCAGCAAAAGCAATGCCAATACTTTCTGAATGCGCATTTTCTCCTGCTAATATTGAACAAGGATACAACATGGTTTTGCAGCTGCCCATGTTGCCATTCAACCATCTGACGTTGGCATTCTTATGCACGATCGCCCGTTTCGTATTAAGATTGTACACGTTCTTGCTCCAATTTTCGATAGAGGAATAGGTCATCTTTGCTCCAGGTAGAACGTGCAGCTCTACGCATCCGGCATGAAGTGAATTTTTGTTGTATCGTGGAGATGAACAACCTTCAATATAATGCAATTCTGCATCTTCATCAACAATAATCAAGGTATGTTCAAACTGTCCGCCGCTTTGTTCGTTCATCCTGAAATATGCCTGCAAGGGCAATTCTACTTTCACGCCTTTCGGAACATAGATGAAAGTTCCTCCGCTCCATACTGCCGCATGCAGCATGATAAATTTGTGATCGCTGATGGGGATGCAGGAAGTCATGAAATATTTCTTCACTAATTCTGGATATTTTTGTACCGCTACATCCATGTTTTCGAAAATAACACCTTGATCTTTCAATTCTTTCATCAAATTGTGATATACGACACTAGAATCATACTGTGCACCTACTCCGGCTAATGCTTTCTTTTCTGCTTCAGGAATCCCTAAACGGTCAAAGGTCTGTTTGATCTCCTCCGGCACCTCTTCCCACTTGTCCGTTTCTTTCGCATTTGGATCCACAAAGAAAACAATTTCATTAATGTCTAAATCAGAAAGATCCGGACCCCAGCTCGGTATGGGTGTTTGGTTAAATAATTCCAAACCTTTGAGCCTTTTTTGGAGCATCCATTCTGGCTCATTTTTGGTTTGAGAAATCAGCCTTACTATCTCTTCATTTAACCCCGGTTGAGCAATATATTTAGCTTGATGTTGATCGGCTTTATCATACAGTTCCCGGTTGAGGGTTAGGTCTACTTTCTGCATAGAATTAACTATTGTTAATTATTTATAAAGGTTATGGGAAAAATTTAGAGAAAATTAAGGAAAAGCTTATATAATATTAAATAATATTTTATTATAAAATATAATGGCGGTGAAAGAATGACACAAGCAATAATTAATTTAGGAGAATATGAAGATCGAATTTTAACCATAATTAAAGGTAAATATGGTTTCAAGAACAAATCAGAAGCTATTAATTTTGTGATTGATAAGTTTGAGGAAGAGTTTCTTGAACCTGAATTAAAACCTCAATTTGTGCATAAGATGAAAGTTATGGAAAAAACTGGTAAATATAAAAGCTACAAATCTCTTTCAGAATTACGTCATGAAAGTGCGGGAAAGCGTCTCACCACGGACTAAAGTCCGGGAGAGATGCTTTCTTTTCCTCACACTTTGTGACATAAATAGGCTAGAAAGCCATTCTTGACTTGCCTTAAAGACAAGGCTTTCTGCCTATTTAATGTAAGGATGTAGAAAATGCGTGAATTTTCAGTAGAAGAAGGTCTTAGAAAAGATCTTCAAAAAATCTCGAAGAGAGATAAAGTGATGTATGAAGCAGTCATGAAGAAAATTGAAGAAATTATTTCTTGTCCTGATGTTGATCATTACAAGAATTTACGAAGGCCCTTGCAAGAATTTAAACGGGTGCACATCAAAGGGTCGTTTGTTTTAATCTTCAAGTATTTAGCTTCAGAAGACAAAGTAATCTTTTTTGAATTAGATCATCATGATAATATTTATGGGTAACTTTACGCTTCCTGGAGCAATTTTCTGGCTAAAATTATGGCCTTTTGTAGAATTAATCTATTATTAGTATCATAATAAGGGTGCTTTGGATCCAGCCCCAAACTGAGAGTAGTTTCAGCAATAAGCTTAAGATGTTTGAGATTAAGTTCTATGGCTTCAATCACTGCCTTCTTTTCTTTAACTCCTTTCTTCAGGGCATCGATCTGATTGGCGACATGGACAAGAGTTTCGCGGTCAGCTCGAACTAATTTATTGTGATTTTTGGCTACGAATTGATGTAATTCATTCATTTCAGAAACAAAATATATGAAATTATTAATCTTTTCTATAAGGAAAAATATATAAGGCTCAAATAACTATCTTAGTAAAAAAGAATGGTGGAATGAAGGATGTCTACAAGATGGTTGTTGGTAGGATTATTGGTACTATTGATTTCTAGTACGGGATTTGCTTTGCTGGATGTTGTGAATGTTGTTTCCCAAGAAGGGACCGGGTTCGTGCAATCAGCACCGCTAACTGCGGATTCTTTAGTGCCAGTTGGTGATGAGTTGTTGGTAGAATTAAGAGTTCCTAGTGATATTCCAACTAGCGGAACATTCTTAGTAGATGTTTATGTAATCTCAAATAAAAAAAGTATAGGAGATTTTAAGATAACTTTAGTTCCAAGTAACAAGAATATTGTTAGATTTACCGGAGAAAAAAAATTCATAGATGGGAAGAAAGCAGGTAATTGGTTATATTACGACATATCCTCTTCAAGTTTTGATCCTACTGATGGTTCTGTAACTTTAGAAAAGAAAATTACTCTGTCTCCGAAGTTAGCTTATGTGGATCCAATGGAACCTGATGTCTTAACTTACTTAAGTAGTTTAACTGTCGAGGTTATGTCTCCCGGTTCTTTCCAACTTAATTTAGATAAAACTCGCTCAGAAGCTGATTATTACACTGGCGTAGGAGATGGTACATCTGCTCAGTTTGCAAAACATACGCTTAAACAGACTAGTACGAGGATTGTTAGGAATACCTTATGTATTAAAAATGCAGATGCTTGTTCAGGAAAATGTGGCAAACTTGATAATGGCTGTGGGAACATTGTTACATGTAGTGGCTGTGCGACAGGAAAAGTCTGTAGTACAAGTAATGTTTGTGTAGATGCGCTTGGTCTTGCTCTGCCAAATTCTGATGATAAAGCATTATGTGAAGCCGTTATTAAAGTTCCAGCAACCGATGTTGGTGCCAGGGATGCACTTAAAGGAGTTTCCAATGCCTTACAGAGCAAGGATTTGAATGGAAACGCTTTGACTTGTGAGACTAGCTTATGTAAATATTTCAAGCTTGATGTCATAACTGAGGTTCTCACTGCTTGGTTTAGCAGCCAATAAAGGAAATTATGAAACAAAAAAGTAAAAAGAATATGAAGAAAAAAAAGGCGCGTAAGTTGAAAGCGCAATCTCCTCTTACCAGAGAGACAGACAAAACCTTTCTGATCGCTATAATCTCAATCGTAGCTGTGGTGGTCTTGTTTCTTATTTTGCTCTTTGCTGATCAATTAGTCGGCAAAGCGATAGCTGTAAATTCTGCTGGAGCTGAATTAGTTTCCCCTGCTTATAGTAATCAACCTTTTTCATTGAAAGTATCTGCTTATCCACAAACTGAAATTACTTCTGTACAATTTACCTTGAAGTTACCTAATGAGATGGATTGTAGTTTTGTCTCCGGTGCTCCTGTTACAAACCTGCTTGAAGGTTGGAATGTTGTTGAAAATAAATGTAGCGGGGGAAAGATTAGTTTTTATTCCACCAAAGGAGCAAGTTTACCTACTGGTGAATCAGGATTAACAGTAGTTGCGCAGGTCGGATTTATCAAAAATTTGTCTGCAGGGCCATATGTTTTCAGTTTTGATTCCTTCTTAGCCTTGAAGGGAGGCATGAATAAGATAACTACTTCTCCTAGTCCTCTCGCTGTCACTGTCCAAGAACCGCCTGCAACACCGGTTTGCGGAAATAGTCTCACTGAATCAGGAGAACAATGCGATGACGGAAACACAGTAACAGAGGCGTGTCCTGATTATGGGCAGTCATGCAACGTTTGTGACGCAAGTTGTCAATCAATTACCGTGAAAGGACCGTTCTGCGGTGATAAGAAAAAAAATGGGAATGAACAATGCGATGGTACCGGAGACTGCGATTCTCAATGTAAAGTGGTATTAACGGCAACCTGTGGGGATAATATCTGTGACGTAAAACAAGAATCTACTGCCTCTTGTCCTTCCGATTGTGGAGAAGTATGCCCAACGAATAATCTAATTTCTTGGTGGAAGGGGGAAAATAATGCGCAGGATAATTCTATCTCTGGATATCATGGAACTGTACAGAATGTAGCCTACGAATCAGGAGTGGTTGGTAAAGCCTTTAAGTTTAGCGGCGTAAATAGTTTTATAGACTTAGGCGACAAAACTGGAACTCTTTTAGCCGATCCGACCGGTCAAAGCCTTTCGGTCAATTTCTGGATGAAGACCAATGCCCTGACCAATGGGCAAGGTGGAGCTTTATATATCATAGATTCAGGTGCAGCAACAGACGGGAAACGAGGGTTCTATTGTAACACCCAAGGTGGAGACTTAAATTGCGCTATCAGACAGCAAAGTAATCTTTATCAGGTTAGTACAAAGAAAGCTATCCCTCTCAATTCTTGGAAACTGGTTACGCTCACCTTCGATGAGAGCAAAAAAGAATTAAAATTATACTTAGATGGTGCGTTCTCTAAGAGCGGCACCGAAACAAAGCTCTCCACAGAGACCTATGCATCAGATAAGGCAGTTATTGGAGCAACCAATAAGAATTTACTTTTATTCAATGGCTTGCTGGACGAAATCTCTATCTGGAACCGTGCTTTGACTGCAGCTGAAGTTGATTCTCTCTTTGGTGCAGGAACTACTGGTATGTGCGCTAAACCTACTAGCATCTGTGGCAACAATGCAGTGGAAGCAGGAGAGGAATGTGATGATGGAAATAATCTTGATGGCGACAATTGTTCTTCAATCTGTCTGAAGGAATCAGCCATCTGCGGCGATAATGTGTGTGAAATTAAATTTGAATCAACTACTTCGTGTAAGCAGGATTGTGGTTTAGTATGTCCTACCAACGGCTTAGTGTCTTGGTGGAGAGGAGAAAATGATCAGGATAGTTTCGGTAGTCACCATGGCACGTTAGGCGGTGATGCTGCTCCTGTTCCCGGAAAAGTAGATAATGCTCTTTATTTTGATGGCGAAGGAGATTATTTTACTCTCGGTCAAAAACCAGGAACGATCTTTTCCGATCCGACCGGTCAAAGTCTTTCCCTAAGCTTTTGGATTAAGACCAATGCTTCAGAAGGTCCAGCAAGCACTGCTTTGTACATCCTAGATTCTGGCGCCGGTGCTGCTTCCCGGCGAGGATTCTATTGCAATACTCAAAAAGCAAAATTATATTGCGTCCTTAAGCATGCTGAAAAGATTTATGATGTTACTGCAGAAACTGTTCTTCCTCTGAGTCAGTGGAAGTTTGTAACCTTAACGTTCGACCAAAGCAAAGAAGAATTGAAACTGTATGTCGACGGAAATTTTGTAGCTGCAGGTACTAAAGCAACGTTGTCATCTGCATATCAACCTGTGCCAGCTTCGATCATTGGAGCAACCAGTTTACAGACCTTGCCTTTCAAAGGTACTCTTGACGAACTTGCTGTCTGGGATCGCGTTTTAACTTCAGCAGAAGTGAAAGCAATTTTTGATACTGGCAATATCGGCATGTGCGCTGTTCCTGAAGCGGTATGCGGCAACGGCTTTGTAGAAACCGGTGAAGAATGTGACGATAGTAATCTAATCGATACTGATGCCTGTACTAGCTTATGTAAAAATGCTGTCTGCGGCGATGGTATCATCCGTAGCGGAGTAGAACAATGTGATGGAAGTTCTTTAGCCGGCGCTTCTTGTTCGAGTCTTGGTTTTGCCAATGGAACTTTATCATGCGGCGCAAGTTGCCTCTTTAACAGTACTGCTTGTGTAGCTGCTCCTCCGCCTGCTCCAATTCCTCCTGCTACCAGTTTAACAATTAATGGAACTAAAATTACCTTAGGAGAAGTTGCTCCTGCCAATGACACTTTCTCTACTTTACTAACTGCTACAGAAGGATTCACTTCTAAAATAATGGTCTATACTGTGCTGTACAACGCAGACGGAAAAGTATTGAAGCTAGAAACTGATGATGTAACAGGATTGAACAAAGATGCTTGGGTAGTCGTTACTGCTACTCATCCGCTGGCAGAGGTAAAGAAAAAAGTCGTATTAATCTATGACCAAGAGACAAATCCAACCATCTACGGAAAATTGGAGAAATCTTATAGCTGATGAAAACAAAAGCAATCTTACATCTTGTACTTTTATTATTATCTTTATCCTTAGTTACTGCAGTGAATGTTTCTACCGATAAGGTGGAGTATAGTAGTTCAGAAGTGGTTACTGCCAACGTAATTAGTTGCGTTGGAACATCTATTACCAAGTTTTTCAATCCTAATGATGTTTTGGTTGACATCAAAAGCGGACAGGGCAATTGGACTGCTACGTATCACACTTCTTCAAATTCTGCTTCAGGAAAATACACTGTTTCCACCAGCTGCAGCAATGGTGCAGCACAGGCGAATTTTTGTGTTAATGCTCCTGGATGTTTAGCTCGAGTAGTAGAAGAAGTATGTACTCCGGAATGGGATTGCGGCGAATGGTCGAGCTGTGTAGCTGGAGTTGAGAAGCGAACCTGCACCGATAAAAATAACTGTGAATTCGACCGGGAAGAAACTCGAGCTTGTGCTGCGGCATGTCAGGAATCCTGGACTTGCTTAAGCTGGTCCACCTGTGCAAATGGAATCCAAACTCGAACCTGTTATGATCAAAATAATTGTGGAACTACTTTGAATAAACCAGTGGGACAGCAATCTTGTCAGGAGTTCACAACTCAGGATCAAACCAAAACTACTACGCCTCCGGTGCAGGAAAAATCGTTCTTTTCTGAAAATAAAGGATTAATTATCGCTGTGGCATTAGCTGCAGTGTTGTTAGTGTTGGGATTACTGTATTACTTTAAATGGAAAGGAAAAGAAGCAAGTTTGGCTGAAGTGAAAGAATGGATCAGTTCAGAGCGGGAGCAAGGAGTTTCTGATGAAGATATCCGAAGCTCTCTTGAGAAGCGCGGCTGGGAAGAGAAAGATATTAAGGCTGCGTTGAAGAAAGCGAAGTGAATAATTTTTCTCTAAGATTTTCCAATCTTTTCAACACTTCTTTAGCTTCAACGATTGAAACCTCTTTTCCATAATAATTGATATCATTTCGTATAACTCTGAGATCATCAAATTCTTCAGCCAAATCGTGTTCTTTCAAAATTTCTTTGAGGAAACCAGTATAACAAACGTGATTGTAAATTTTAAACCCGTTTCGCAAAGCAATTGCTTCCAGCAATTCTCGGACAGAATCGTAATCTAACGATATTTTAGAAGCTACAGTTTCTTCTTTTAGTTCTAGGAGTTTAGAAGAAAATGCTTTATTGGCGCTTGTTTTTTGAAGAGATGCAGCCATATCTAAGTCTGGTTTTATCCGTTTTGCTTCTTTTTCTAGTAAACAGGTATTCCAATTCATAGCCACTTCAATTTACCGAAAAGCAGCATTCCATTTAAAATATTATTGCGTAAATGTTCATTTTGTACTTCGCTGATGGATTTGAACCAGTAGAGAGAAATTTTCCTGCCAAGCTGTTTTTCAAAAGACTTAAGATCAATGGCTTTCTTTTCCGGAGCAAAGATAGCAATATCTATATCCGAATTATGTTTAGCTTCTGCTTTAGATAAGGATCCGAATAAAATAGCAGTTGCTCCGGTTAATTTTGCCTGGAATTCCTGACTTAACTTTTGTAATCGTTGTTTCCAATATAATCTGCAGAGGTCAAGCACAGTTTCATTCTCTATGTTTAAGGTAAAGAATAAATGTTTTCTCTCTTCCCGGGCTTGAAGGTAGTGTTCTTTTGTATATTCTTTTAATAATTTTGAAGCAGTTGGGGGGCTTATTTTCACTAACTTAGCATACTCTCGTACAGAGATGGGTCTATACGAATCCTCAAAGAACGGCCCTAATTTGTTAAGTATGTTTAACATGTGTTAATATTATTTAACACTTGTTAATAAATCTTTCTCTTATTTTTGGAAAATTCAATCGGAAACTATTTAAACAACAAAATAGTACTTAATGAAAAAAGATTACGGTGATATCATGTTCAAAAAGACAGTGTTGGTTGGGATACTTTTCATTGCTTTGCTTATTCTGAGTGGCTGTGGGACTTATAGTAAAGATTGTAAAGAAAGTAATACCTACAAATGTTACGGAGGATTACATGTTCCTAAGTTGGCCGACGCTGCAAATAATGAATGCGGTGATACTGGTTTCAAAACTGTTGGAAACCTTTGTTTTGCAGTGGGAGATGCTACTAGATGTAATCAATTAGATAAAGAAGGATTAGATTGGTACTCTATCAATGTTCCTAAGTACAACACTAATTTCTGTGTGGAGAAATGCAGCGTTCATAATGATTGTGGTGGAAGTACTGTAGGATTATGTTTAGCAGCTTCAGGAATAAATAGTTATAGCACATATAACTTCTGTGCTCCAACTTGTTCAGTAGATGCTGATTGTCTTCCTGGATTAACGCACTGCGAACTAGTCGCGAGTTATAATAAAAAATACTGCCTTCCTAACTCCGATTTGACAACAGGTTCATTGGTAGCACGTGCGCCTTCCTCTACCATCTCTAAAGACAGTACCATCTCTAAAGAAGTAGTTCAGATCCAGCCCAGCTCTGATTCCGTCTCAGTCGATTCTGGGCTTAAGGATCAATTATTAGGTCTTAAAAGTGATTTAATCGTAGAATTAGTTGCAAATGTGCCCACTGGAGGATTTAAAGTTCAACCAACTCCTCAAAAGTTCTGGGTCGATATTTACGTTACCCCGGCTACGTATACAAGTTTCTCGGACATATACATTAGGTTGAAGTCGAGCGATGTAGCAACGTTTACAGGCAATCTTAAGGACGGTAATTTGTATACGTTTGGAACTCCTCAGTATAAAGATCAAGGATATGAAAGGATTATAAGTAACATTGCCACACAAAATTTATTGGCTCCTGCCCGCTATAAGTTAGGGAGTTTAGAAATGAGCTTACTGAAGGATGGAAATCTCGCCATTACTTTAGATACAGAAAAGAGTTCTGCATCTGCAGGTTTGAACTTACCTTATACGCTTCCATCAAGCACTGCTAAAATTGCTACAACTTCTTGGTGCGTTCCTAAAACTTCTCCCGGTGCTTGTTCAGGTTTAAATTTAGGATGTGGAAAATCTACCATTGATGATGGATGCGGCGGAAAAGTAGAGTGTACAAGTTCAACTCCTCTCTGCCCAGAAGGTTCTCTATGTGTAGACAACAAATGTGAAAAAGCAGCTTCTAAAGCTCTTCCTACAGCTGCAAAAGCTCACGATAAAAAAGCCGTTGAGGATGTTTCAAGTGCATTAAGCAATCCTAGCTTAGCTAACAAATTCCAAAAACTGAGCGCGCTTCTCCAGGCACTTAAGGCTTGGTATGCAGATCCAAGCAATCAATAGGTATGTACCATGAGACGACCAGTAAAAAAAGTGTATAAGAAGTTACCGCCACATACGTATGAACCACATCCGGTTGCCACTGCAGGTGAAGCCAGCAAACCATTAATAATAGGAATCATTGCTATAGTCGCGGTAATCGCGCTCTCGCTTCTTTTACTTTTCTCAGACCAATTAGTAGGAAAAGCCTTTTTCACTGGGGAGATGAATTCTGCCGGAGCGGAATTGATTCCTACTACGGTTTATGAGAATCAACCTTTCTCATTAAAGATCAAAGCTAATATCGGAAGTAAAGAAACGAATTTGGTTACTTTTACCTTATCCTTACCAACAGGAACGAGTTGTACTGGTATCACTGTTGAAAATCTTCTTTCAGGCTGGAGTGAATTTGATAGGAAATGTGAAAATGGGAAAATTCAATTTACTTTTGGTAGTGTGAGCACAGGAAAATCACAAACCTTCGACGTAGCACAGATTAATTTTCCTGGATATGCTCCAGGAAATCTTCAATTTACTTTCGATTCTTTCCAAGCATTTGATTCCAACAATATGGATCAGGTTACGAAGGAAGAGAACCCTCTCGTTGTAATTAAAGCTCCTTCCTGCGGCGATGGCCTCGTCAATCAAATGAGCGAGCAATGCGACGACGGTAATACTTTAAGCAATGATGGTTGTTCGTCGACATGTCAGAAAGACCAGCAACTACCTTCTCCTGGTGAAGCAGAGCTCATTCCATCTACTGTCTATAAAAATCAACAATTTTCATTAAAAGTAAAAGCCAACACCAATGCTCAAAAGGCACAACAAATTGTCTTTAAGTTAGGATTACCTTCCACCATAAGTTGTACAGGCGTTACCGTTGAAAATCTTTTGATCAAGGATGGGAAATGGCAAGAGAATGATCTAACTAAGTGTGAGAACGGAGTAATCATATTTAATTCTGAAGCTTTAGCAGATTCTAATGGGAACATCCAGGATAAATCAGGGCTTATTGACATTGCAATCATTAATTTTCCCGGGTATTCTAACGATGTTCTTTCTTTTACTTTTTCTGAATTTAGCGCTTATGATGAAAAAAATACAAACATACTTAATCAAGTTATTAATCCGGTCGTAAATTTACAGCAACTCCAATGCGTCAATCCTCCTTCCGGCTTAGTAAGCAAATGGTCTGGCGAATCTAACACTAAGAATGATGTTGTTGGGTCAGTAGATGGTATTGCCAAAGGCGGTTTAACTTACGCCGTAGGAAGTTCACTGGTAAAAGTAGGTCAATATTCCTTTAGCTTAGATGGCAAGCAAAGTTATGTTGAAATCCCTGATGCTCCAAGCCAGACTCCGGCTGCTATGACCATAGCTGCCTGGATTAGATCTGGTGTGAACAAAGCAGAAGGCGTAATTGCTTGTAAATCGGACGATCTATTGGTAGATAATAAACTGGAACAAAGTTGGTGTTTTATGTTAGATGATGATTTTCCTAATGATCCTTCTTACCTAAAGTTCTTCTGGTGGGATACCTCACAATCATTAGGTGCAACCGGCGGCGTATCAACTAAGAGCACGGTTATTTCTCTGGGACAATGGTATCATGTGGTTGCTACCTATGATTCTGTAGCTAAATCAGCAAAGCTTTATGTCAATGGCCAGGAAGTTACAAGTGTAGATGCTATAAATATGGGATCAGCTTATAATAAAATTTACGACAGCACTACGCCGTTGCTTATAGGAAACAAGCTTAACAGCCAAAATAATAACCCTGCTCAGTCGTTCAACGGCTTGATTGACGATGTCTCTCTCTGGGACCGCGCCTTGACTGCTATGGAAATAAAATCTATTTACGATGCAGACACAGCAGGAATGTGCAAGCTAGTACCGCAATACCAATGCAAAGGCTCCATTCCTGATAATGGCGTTATGTGTGGTAACAATGTAGCAAACGCAGATAATATTAATTGGCAGTGGACTTCAGCATGCGGTTCTACACAATGTACTTACACTTGTAAATCAGGTTACAAGTTTGAGGGTGGCAAGTGTGTATCGGAACAAATACAACAACAAGTCTGTACCGCTAACACCTGGGCTTGCGAAGGAACAACTGCTAAGAAACAATGTAAGTCTGATGGTTCTGGTTACAACGCACCAATGAATTGCGCCTCAGGAGAAACTTGTAGTAATGGCGTTTGTTCTTCCGCCCTTCCACCACCACCTCCCCCACCAACTCCTTCAACCTTTGCAACAGAGCAGAAGATGCCATGATTTTTCTCCTTTTTTCCATGGAATCTCTTGCTATCATGGTCAGCAAGAAATTCCTATCCTGGATGTTGAGCAAAGAGAACCGCTCTACCCATCTCAACACCTTGTACTATTGTACCATATTCGGAGAAACAAGACCATTGTATTCCTTTCTTTCAAACCACTAAAGAATTTTTTATGACTTCTGGAAAATTAGGTAATTTTCTGATATTCAACTAATGATTTGAAAGAAGGGGAGAAATTGGAGTAGCGTTTTTAAGCGCGCTCCGGTCTCCTCCA
>CAYJQD010000005.1:0-29685 GCA_964372235.1 uncultured Methanosarcinales archaeon | reverse complement strand
GTCTTAGATTATCGTGTACTTCTCCTACCTTCCCATAAACCCCAAATTAGAAGTTAGAAATTCCTTCTTTCTATATTTTGTGAGCTAAGAATATACTAGTATTAAAAGAGAATTTATTCCTGTAGCAGGGAGAGTGACCGAAATTTCCTTACTTGTTCCTCAAGAGTACGTATCCGGGCCAGCTGGACATGATTCATCTTTGCCTGCCGCTCGATGATCTTGTAGTGATAGTTATCGTGTTCTTCTGGTGTTATTACAAGGTAATCTTTTTTTGGTTCCTCGTTAAGCAGTACGGGTTCAAGAGCATATATTTGAGTCTCTCGAGGATCAGCAGTGACCATCGCAGAAATTGAGCGGACGATAGCTGGTTTTTCTGACCAGTATTTCCAGAGGGGATGATAGAGCGATTTAGGCACCGGAGGCTTATCTACATCAGTGACCATGCCTTCCAAAAATTCTGGTTTTTCGTGATGCTCTGGAGGAACGATGGTGTATACGACGATATAACAGAAATCTCCGGGCTTAAAATTTATCGCGTTGGTGTATCCTACCATCTGGTACGTCCTCCTAAGCGAGCTTTTTGCGCTTTCCTGATATTTTTTCTTCGTGCAGTTTTTTGCGCTTTGGTCGGTTTTGCTTTTTCAGGGATATTTTTTCTTGGTTTCGCTTCAAAGATATCGCCGCGCTTATATTTTGGAATAGAACGTAGATCTCTGAGAATCTTCCGGGCGCTGGAAGTGAGAGGAACAAGTTTTCTATTTTTCAGCAGAGCATCTTTCTTGCTGATCAGCCAGGCTTGGGTATCCCAGGAACCGCTTGCTCTTTTTCCAGCTAATCGTTGAATATGTCCCTTTCTGCCTACGTCATGGATCCGGAAGATCTTAAATTCACTTTTCGGCCGTACTACTATTCTGTAATACTCACCGCTTCCTTTTTCTCCTGGTTTGGCTCTCATTTTTTCTTCCGTTTAAAAAATTCTACTTGCTGCAATCGCTTCTTAGCTTCCGCCAAGGTTTTGTAGGTGCCCATGTTTCTTCCGCTCTTCTCGGAAACGACACGGTAGCCGCCTTTGACTTTCTTTATCATGGAATAAACTGAAGAAAGAACTGAGTATATAATATTGAGGTAGTAAGTTACAAGAGAATTTGAAAAAAAATTTGTTTATCCTTTCCTCCTAAACTTCTTCTCTAATTCATCGATAGTCACTTTCATCAAGGTCGGTCGGCCATGCGGACAAGTGTAAGGCAGCCTAGTCTGGTTCAATTCGCTCAATATTTTCTCCATATGGGGTATGGTAACTACATCGCCAGCCATCACCGCTGCTCGACAAGCCATTCTGGTGAGCATTACTTCTTTCTGCTCCAATATGGTTTTGTTGTTCTCTAAAGCAGCAAGCAGATCGTGCAGCAGTTCCTTGACTTTAGTTTTTCCAAAGACCAGCGGTATTGTTTTAACTGCAAAAGTGTTTCCACCGAAATATTCTAATTCAAAGCCGAGCTGTTGTAATTCTTCTTTCTTCTCCTCTAATAAAATTTTTTCAGCTACAGAAACATCTATGACTTCGCCCTGCAGCAATTGCTGTACTTCCATCTTTCCGTTTAGGTATTGATTTAATAGTGACTCATACATCACCCGTTCATGCGCAGCATGCTGATCGATGTAGAATAAACCTCCTTCTGTTTCCGCTAAGAAATACGTCTTATGCACTTGGCCGAATAATTTCAGCGGAGGCAATTTTTCCTGCACCAATTCTCTTCTCTGTGCTTGTTCCATCACTACCGGTTCAGCGTATGTTGCAGCAGTTTCTTCTACTGCAAAGACGCTCTGTGAACTTGGCTCAAACGGATACTTTACAGCAGTTTTTACTTCTTTTCTTGGCAAGGGCGTTCCAAAGGTGATCTGCTGTTCGGTATTCACATCGACGGTAGGCATCAATTGGTTGCTCTGTAATGCTTCACGCACCGCTAAGGCTACTGCATTAATTACCTGTTCTTTCTGTTCGATCTTGATCTCCTGTTTCTGCGGATGAACATTTACATCAATCGTTTCCGGATTCAGCTGCAGGTGTAACACAAAGACTGGATGCTTATTCACAAAGAGTGTAGAATGATATCCTTCATACACCGCATTAGTGATATCGCTATTTTTGATCCAGCGGCCGTTCACAAATAAGACTTGTTGATTTTTATCATTGCGCACATGATAGGGTTTGGAAATGAATCCAGTTATAGTTATTTGTTTATCCTGATGCTTTACTTCCAGCAATTCTTTGGCGGTCTGCACGCCATAAATAGAAGCGATAGTACTTCGCGCCTCGTTCAGCGCAGGAGAATGCAAAAGTGTATAACTGTTGTGCAGGCATTTGAAGGTTACAGAGGGATTGGCTAAAGCATACTGCGTTACCACATCCAAACAATGTTTTAATTCCACGGCATCAGTCTTAAGAAATTTTTTTCTTGCCGGAGTGTTGAAGAAGATATCATGCACATCGATGATAGTTCCCTGCTCGGCTGCAGCAATATCTCTGCTAAGGATATTTCCACCTTCGATCTGCAAGGAAAAACCTTCTAGCACGTTTTTTTGTTTAGTTGTAATGGTTAATTTTGAAACAGCAGCAATACTGGCTAACGCTTCTCCTCTAAACCCTAACGTTTTGATGGAAAATAAGTCTTCTGCCGAACGAATTTTGCTGGTAGCATGTCTTAGAATAGATTTCTCCGCATCTTCAGGAGACATACCTTCGCCGTTATCGATAATTTTAATCCTCTTCTTGCCGGAATCTTCCAATTCTACGGTGATCTTGGTTGCTCCTGCATCCAGAGAATTTTCGATCAGCTCTTTGATCACCGAAGCAGGTCGTTCGATCACTTCTCCAGCGGCTATCTTGTTGATCAGATCTTCGGGCAGGAGGACAATTTTGGACATGATTTTGCAGTAGAATTTTTGTATTTAATGATTTATATACTGGAGTGGATAAGAAAGGTTTTTAAAATAGTTGTGGAACGAATATACTATGGCTTTTGATGATGATTATGGATTAATGAAAACTACTGTTTTGATCAATGGTGCAATGGATGCTTTTAATTTTTTAAAAGAAGAATTAAAGAACAAGACTACTTTTCGTGGCTTAGATTCTGTCAGAGAAGATTTACGAAAAAGAGGAATCAAGCTTGAAGATTTATGTGTTACATCGGATGGGGTAGAACTAGAAGACTTATTTCATCCTTCTGCTAAATATACTTATATTGAAAGATTTTCTCCCGGCAGTGAAGAGAAAATGTACGGCTTCTTAATCAGACATACCTTTGGTTCAATTAAAGTATGTGGTGGCAGAAAGTCTTACTTTAGGGAGAAACAATTTAATGCCTATCTGGAATTTAGTCCAGCGATAAGCAATCCTGTTGATAAAGCTCTTTTTGAAAATCCGTGGCTGCTTTTGGATGAGAACTATCAAAAGCAAAGAGAGCCCATATATAGAGAAAGGATTCGTCGAATTGATGAAAAATTAAAGGTCTTAGAATTATTCTTCCAACAACGTATGGAATCTCAACAGCCACAATACAACTATACCTACCGATCAAGAACTGAGATTAAAAATGTATAACCAATATCTGCTCACAGAACTCATCAAAGTTCAAGCTAGAGCAGAACCAACAGCTAAGATACGAAATGCATTACAAGAACAGGGCATCAATATCGATGATCTGGTTATCACTGGCGAGATTTCTTTGTATGAGGTATTTGATCCATCTGCTCGTTATCATAGAGTAGAAAGAGATATTTTTCGCGAACAAGAATACGCCGATGAAACTTTGTGGTTGTTTGATTTACATTTGGTGGGTAATTTGAATAGTTCTTCTTTCGCGGTGTACATAGGCCATAAAGATATCTTCTTCCCGTTTATGTATGAACCAACCAAAGCTGGTCTAGCCGTTCTAGAAAAAGTAGAAACGTATCTTAGGCAGCGGCAGCAAAAGACAAAATGAGAATTCCCGGTTTTATACGCTTAGGAATGTTAGCAGGATTAGTTACTGGTACTTCTGCAGGCGTCATGTATGTGGTAAATCATGCCTATCACGATAATCAGACCTATCATCTTTCTCATGGACAGACTAGATATACTAAGGTAGATGGGATTTATGCTCATACTATCCTTACGAAAGGAGATCCAAAGCATGGAAGAAATTCTATCGTTTTAGAAAAGAAAAATCATCTAGAAGCCAGGATCTATATTGGAGAAAATGGTTGCTCTTCAGTTGATCAGATTATTATTGAACCTACGTTCCTTAACGAGCAAGAGCGCCAGGAATACAAACGTGGCGAACAGAATGGCTTAAAAGAATCATTTTTTCAAAAAGCAGATCTAGAACTGCAAGAACATTGTAATTATTTTATGAAAAGATAAAGATATTATCTGCCAAACCGTCTCTCGCGTCGGTTGAATTCTGCTAACACCCTAACTAAATCTTCTTTCTCGAATTCAGGCCAGTATTTGTCCAGGAAGAACCATTCACTGTACCAGGACTGCCAGATCAAGAAATTAGAGGTCCTATGCTCGCCGCCAGTTCTGATAATAAGGTCGGGCTGGCTTTGTAGTTGTAAGTATCGTGAAAATTGCTGCTCGTCAATTTCTTTTATTTTACCTTCCTTCAAAATTATATTAACGCCATCAACAATCTCTTCTCTGCCACCGTAAGCCATAGCAAAATTGACTTGGAAAGCAGTGTGTTCTTTTGTTTCTTCTTGTAAGGTCTGGATGATCTTCCGAACTTTTTCTGGAAGCAAATGAGTCCGGCCAATGAAGGTAACTTTTATCCTGTTTTTGGCGATTTTTTCTTTTGTTTCTTTTTTCTCAAAGAACTTGCAAAAAAGATCCATCAGATATTCAACTTCTTTCTGGTCGCGATTAAAATTCTGCAGGGAGAAGGTATACAAGGTTAGTTCTGTCACACCTAATTCTTTGCACCAGTCAAAGAGAGCTTCAACTTTTGCTGCGCCAAAGTCATGTCCTTTCCAAGGTTCCCTGAGCAGTTTTTTAGCATATCGTCTGTTTCCGTCAAGGATTATAGCGATATGCTTGGCTTTACTGGTCATGATATGTATTTTTGAGTATATATTAAAAAGCTTGTGGTGGTAAGATTTTTATTCATAATATTTATAAAAAGGATTATTTCTGCTTGTGTATGGTTAGAGAATTTTCAGGTAGCACTAATCTAGCAGTTATTTTAAAATGGCATGGCTGGGGTCTTTATGATGTTACTACCCAACTGCCTCGTGAAGATGGTTCCTTTTCCTGGGATGAGTTGGTAACGAGGGAAACTGATCAATATCTGATAGGTCATCAATATTATCTCTTGCCTTCCCTTAAGGAAGGGGAAAGCTTAAAGCAGGCTTACGCTTCTTTTCGCGATTCACATACACATCCTATATTACGAATTCCTAAAGTTCTTTCCACAGATGAAAAACGTTTTGGTATTCTTGCCAAAGACGGCTTCAGCGATCGTGGCTTTAATTGTTATTACCTTAATGAGTTGTATTTCCGAGAAGATAAATTGATCACTTCAAGTTATATTTTCTTTTCACATAATTATCCTTCTAAAGTACATATTCCTGCTCCGAATGTGGTCGATACATTTAGCCGTTATTTTTGTTTGCTCCAATTTACTGATAAAGGAACAGTCATAAAAAAACCAACTAAAGATGTCTTAGATATCAATTGAAACCATCCAAACTCTTCTGTTCTTCTAGCTTCTTGGCTTTGATCTTGCGGATCATCTCGTCATCTTTTTCTAACACGGCTTGGATCTCTTTTGCTCTCTCTACTACTTGCAAAGGTAATCCTGCTAATTTTGCGACATGGATTCCGTAACTCTGGTCGGTCCCGCCTTCGATAAGCTTATGCAGAAATATGACTTCGCCATTCTTTTCTTTTACGGCAATATTATAATTCCGGATGCGGGAGAATTTCTCTGCCAGCTTGTTCATGACATGGTAGTGTGTAGCGAAAAGTGTTTTAGCTTTAGTATGATTATAGATGAATTCAGCTACGCTCCAGGCGATGGAAACGCCGTCAAAGGTACTGGTGCCTCTGCCGATTTCATCGAGGATGATTAAACTATGTTCAGTAGCATTATGTAAGATGGAAGCTGTTTCATGCATCTCCACCATGAAGGTCGATTGTCCTGAACTAAGATCATCGTATGCTCCTACACGGGTGAAGATCCTGTCTACTATCCCTAGGTTAACTGCTTCAGCAGGAACAAAGCTGCCCATCTGGGCCATCAGCACGATCAATGCAGTCTGTCGCATAATGGTACTTTTTCCCGCCATGTTCGGACCGGTTAAAATCATCATCTCGCCATCGTTAAGCATCACATCATTAGCGATGAAGGATTTCTCTAATTTTTCTACGACGGGATGCCGGCCATTTTTGATCTGCAGTACTTTATGTTCTACTAATTCCGGACGGACATAATTATTTTCTGCCGCTACTTTGGCTAAAGAGCAAAGTACATCTAATACCGACAATTTATGAGCAGTATCTTGGATGATGATTGTATGTGCTGCTACTTGTTTTAGTATGTCCTGGAAGAGATTATATTCCAGCTGGTTGATCTTTTCTTCCGCGCCGAGAATTTTCTCTTCCTCAATTTTCAATTCTTCAGTGATGTAGCGTTCAGAGTTAGCAGTAGTTTGCTTGCGAATGTAGGTTTCCGGCACCAGATGAATATTTTTCTTGGTCACTTCGATGAAATAGCCGAAGACGTTGGTGTAACTAATTTTTAGGGTGCTAATTCCTGTCTTGGTTTTTTCCCGTTCTTCTAATTGCTGTAGGTATTTCTTGCTGTTGTTCTTGATATCGCGCAAGGTATCAAGTTCAGAGTTATATCCTGTTTTGATCATCCCTCCTTCTCTGATGGTGATGGGCGCATCATCTTTGATGCTTTTTTGGATCAAGGCCGTGATTTCCTGCGAATCTGGCATAGAAGCTATCTGTTGGAGTAATTTGCCAGACAGAGGTGTAAGTTTTTCTTTCAGTGACGGAATCTGTTGCAAGGATTTTGTTAATGCTAATAGGTCTCTGGGATTAGCGTTTCCATAATTTACTCTGCTGATCAATCTTTCTAGATCATAAGTTTCCTGCAGCAGGGAGATGATCTCTTCTCGGGCAATAATATCTTTATGCAATGTTTCTACTGCATCTAATCGTTGCACGATCGCTTCTTTTACTAACAATGGTTCCTTGATCCATTTCTTCAAAAGTCTGGCACCGGGAGCGGTGACGGCCTTATCCAAGACCGACAACAATGTTCCTCTCGTTGAATTGTCACGGATGTTCTTGAGCAGTTCCAGATTGCGGATGGTGCTGGAATCCAATAACATGATGGTTTCATTGCTCCGGATAGAAATTGTTTTCAAATGAGTGAGAGAATTCTTCTGGGTGTCATGCAGGTATTTGAGCAAAGCTCCGGATACGCTGGTTAACTGCTTCTCCTCTTCTAGTCCAAACTGGTGGAGTGAAGAAGCATTAAAATGACTGCAGATAATTTCTTTGGCTTTTTCTGCTTTGAAAAAATAATCATCTAGAGAGTTCAAAAAACAGCCGTAGGATTTTATTTTATCAGTAAGTTCAGCATTTACTTTCAAGCTTTCAGGGATCAATCCTTCGCTGGGATTGAAGCGGATCAGTAAGCTAAGTAAATGAGGCAATGAGTGTACTTGGAGGGTGAAAAATTCTCCGGTGGAGAGGTCGCAGAATGCCGCTGCATATTGATCTCCATGGCTGGTCAAAGACATGATGTAATTGTTTTCTTTTTCATTCAATAAAGAAGATTCGATCACGGTTCCGGGAGTGACGATGCGCACTAATCCCCGTTTGACTAAACCTTTGGCTTGCTTGGGATCTTCCAATTGTTCGATGATGGCTACTTTGTATCCTTTCTTGATCAGTCTGCCTAAATAGGTTTCTAAGGCATGGAAAGGAACTCCTGCTAAGGGCGCTTTCTTTTCATCCTTTCCTCGGGAAGTAAGGGTAATCTCTAATTCTCTTGATGCAGTGATGGCATCTTCGTAGAACATCTCGTAGAAGTCACCCATCCTGAGCATGATCAAACAATCTGGATGAGCTCTTTTTGCTTCCAGGTACTGCTTCATGCCGGGAGTAAGGTGTTCTACTGGAACATTTAAAATACTTGTCTCTACCACAATTGGAGTTAGGGTAAGGATTTTTTAAGGTTTGTTGTGGTAAAGAGATTAAATTTAAAGAAAATCCGTTAGGATTTTCTAAAACAAGAAAACTGAACAAATATCAGTTTTCTGTTCAGAAATGAAGCAGTCTCTTCATTTCTTGAATAAAAAGAAGCGAAATCAAGATTTCTGCTCTTTTAATTTAACCTATATGCATAATCATTAAATACCGTATTTATTGTCAAATATTTATGAGTAAAAAGATTAGCCCTTTTCTCTTCAGCGTTCTTGCTGGATGCTCTCCAGTCAATTTTCAAGGTACCTTACGTATCTCTACTCCTCCCTGTAATTATGCTACATTATCTGATCTGCCCAAAGAGGATTCTATCCCTATTGAATACCGGGAGAACGTTGCTTTCATCAAAGATGTACGACGTTTCGGCATCGAGCAGCTAGGCTTGCATCAATGCACAGAGCATTATACTACTTTCAAAAAAGATGAAGAAGCCAAGACGTTGTATCGTTTGTTTGTAGCCAAACCCACAGTCTTATTAGAAACCTGGAAAGAAGCGACTACTACTTTTGAGAATCATACTGCTTTTCGGGAAGAAGTTGACGCGATGTATTTTGTCTCCCATGTTGATACTCTTGAGGACGAATATGCTTATTACAAGAAGAAAGGTTATGATGTGTATGTTCGTAATACCAATAATTACAATCCCGTACAGACTACGGAAGGAGTTTCTATCACTCCTTCTTTTTTTGAGTATACTCCGGAATGGCAAGCGCATACAGTGCTGCATGAGATCTGTCATGATAGCTTAGAGGAATGGACCGGAGTAGTTTTGCCTTCCGCGATCGATGAACCTTTTTGTGCCTTAGTAGGATATGTGGGAACGGCTGAATATTATAAAGAAAAGAAGGGTGTTGAATCAGAAGAGTATAAAGCGGCAGTACAATCGTTTGTAAATCATGAAGGAGAGGCAATTACAATTACGCAATCGTACCAGCAGCTGCAACAGTTGTATAAAAGCACAAAATCTGAAGCCCAAAAAAAGGTAGAGCGGGAAGCAATCTTTGCGGAACTGCAAAAAGTGATGAACGAAGAAGTCGATAATGCTCGCTTATGGGACAAATATCCCTATGTGAAGAATTATCCTTTGATGCTGCAGATGTACAATAAGTTGGATAAGAACATCTACAAGGCTTTACAGAAGATGAGAAATTGTCCTAAAGAAGAAAATAAAGCACTAGAATATATTAGAAATTAAAGTAAAAAACTATCCGCGCTTAAACTCGCCGGCGATGTCAATCAATTCGACATGTCCCATGAACAATCCACGGCAACAGTAGCGTTCTAATCCAACCGCATCCATCGCTTTCTTGGCATCTTCTCCACGGTCTACTTTCTCTTTGTACTCTTCCCAAAGGTGCCCCACTGGTTTCCCGCAGGAAAAACATCGAATTGGTATGATCATTTTCTTTGTATCCTCATCTGTATGACTTCTGTCTTGCTGCCCGAGCTTTGGAATCGTTCGGCTTGCGAGTTTCTTTTCTTCGCACGTCGGCAACTAATAATAAGCGGTCGTAATCGTCAAAGGTCTTCTTTAATTTAGGTTGGTGTTCAACTAGTGCACGAGCGATAGCTAAGCGAACTGCATCAGCCTGTCCGCTGACCCCACCGCCCTGTACTCTGATCTCAAAATTTAGTTTTTCAGCTGCATCCCCGGCTAATACCAGAGGTTCGCTGATCCTGGTCTGCAATAATTCAGTTCCGTAATTGTGCAAATATAATCCATTGACAGTAACTTTTCCGGTACCGGGAGTTAAAGTAGCTCTAGCTACAGCAAGTTTCCGTTTTCCCTGGGTATGAACGACGTCTTTCTTGGCCATTTTATTCTACCTTCCCGCCCACATGTCGGCACATCTCTCCGATAGTTACGTATTTTAAGTTAGGCAACTTGTTCTGAGATGAATCTTTGAGAGTGATAAGTTCTTTTCCGGCGAATTCTTGTGGGACACCGATATAGCAGTTGATCAGCTTGAACGCTTCTTTACCTCTTCCTTGTTTCCAGGGCAACATCCCTCTGATGCTTCTGCGCACCCATCGATCAGGAAGCCTGCTGTGGGTCTGGCTGCGATGAGGATGTCCGTATCGGCCGCGTTTCTGCTTCGCTCGAGCGAAATTGACTTGCTTTGAACCGCTGACTACGATCTTTTCGCAGTTGACTACTTTCACTTCTTCGCCAAGCAGTGCATCCTTAGCTACTCGAGCTGCCAATCGTCCTAAGATCATGCCTTCGCCGTTGTAGATTTTCATTTTTATCCTAAGATCCGTACCTGTTTCCCTTCAGGGTTGTTTTTCAGCAATTCTTGAAGGGATAAGGTTTTTCCTTTTGCGTTTTCGATTTTCTTTCGTGCTTCTTCTGAAAAGGTAAGAGCAGCGACGTTTACTTTCTTAGTTAGGTCGCCTACGCTTAAAACTTTGCCAGGAACAACGATGGTTTCCCCATCCTGAGCAAACTTTTCGATCTTGTAGACATTCACGATCCTGCGCTCCCGAGTAGGTCGGCGCAGGTCTTCTGCGATCCTTTTCCAAAATTTATTTTCATGCGACTTGGCATCTAGCTGAACCAATAATTCTTTCAGTTGATGATTTGTCGGACCGGTGAGTTTGACCATTTTTCTTAGATTTGTTTTTCCATCTCCTCTACTTTTTCTACCAATAATTCAGCGCTGGTTACTAAGATCTCTTTACAGCTTAATTGTCCCCAGCTTTCCAGATTGAAGATAATATTGTCAGTATACGTTACGGTGATTCCTTTGTCTGCTTCAGCATAGGCTTCCAGCAAGTTGCTGTCGTAGACTTTTTCTTCAACAAGTTCCACGCTGTTCCCTTTGATCTTGAATACGCCGTCGGTGCACATCTTTGCCAAAGCTTCGGGATCCTGCACTTTTCCTATTTTTACTACTGGTTCTTTTTTATAGAATGCTAAACCAGGAGTCCATTTAGTATGATCTTTTCCCTGACCCATCACGGCAGTCATGGTAACATCGATCTTTTGTTTGGATAATAATTTGACCACTGGCATCTTTTCGTATACGAAAGTACACTTTGGATCAGCGCTTTCTGCTTCACCAGCATAGACATATCCTTTTTTATTTGATTTTAATTTTAATTGTACAGTGCAACTTGCACTTTTCTCATTGATTTCATCTTCGTTTTTAGGTAAGCGGTAACTTTTCAAGTCAGTCTTGATAGGCACTAATCCTAGACGCAAGGCTAGCATTTCGTCATGCAAGGCAGAGTTATTGTCTTTCACTTCAACTTCTTCGACGGCAAGCGTAGGAACTTCTTCGATGATCAATCTGCGAATTGTATTGGCGAATACTTCATTGCTTCCTTTTAGCAAGAAGGAAACTTTCTTATTCTTCTTATCTTCTCTGAGTTTTTCGAGTTTCATATTTATACTCTTCGTCCTCTTCGTCCGCCTTTCATCCGGCAGCCATTGTGCGGTTCAGGGGTGACTTCTTCGATTTTTCCAATGCGCAGGCCAGTTCTAGCCAGCGCGCGAATAGCAGGTTGTGCTCCAGGTCCAGGATTCTTAGGACCATTATGGCCGCCTTTTGCCCTTACTCTGATCACTAAACCATTGATGCCCTTTTCACGGCAGATCTCTGCCACTTTCTTAGCGCAGCCCATAGCAGCCGTAGGGGAACTTTCCAAGCGGTCAGATTTGACCATCTGTCCACCGCTAGCCCGGGCGATAGTTTCGCTGCAGGTGATATCGGTTACGGTAATGATCGTGTTGTTGTAAGAGGAATAGATGTGTGCAACGCCCCAGCGGGTCTTGCTAGGTGTGTAATTTTCTCTTCGTTCTTCTCTCGGAGCTTGGGCAGCTGCTGGAGCAGGATTAGTTTCTTTTTTCATGCGTTTACGACCTCAGGAGTAAACTTTGAAAAATGTTTTTTATTTTTCATTATTGGGCCTCGCTAACTGTTTCTTGAGGAGCTTCTGCAGCTTCATCTTTCTTTGCTTTGGATGGTGTTTTTGGCGCAGTTTCACCTTTAACTAAGATAACTCTTTCCGGATGTTCTGCATCAGACAACGCTGATTTCTGCTTGAACGCAACTGTGCCTTCTTCTGCTAATGATACTAGATAAGAAGGAGATGATATCTCTTGATCGCCAACGTAGATGTGACGGTGGGTGATGAATTGTCTAGCTTGGCTCATGGATCTAGCCATGCCTTTTCTATAGACAACACTCTGCAAGCGTCTGGACAAGACATCTTTTAGCTCTAATCCTAGGATCTGTTCCAGCTCTGCTCCAGCAGGAAGCAAACCTAAGTCTTGTAGTTTACCTAAAATCTGTTCTTTTTCTTTTTGAGCTTGAGCTAACGTTCTGGTAGCGATAAGTCTCTTGGCGATATCTCGATACTTTTTGATAAAGGAGTTGGCAATATGTATCTCTTTCTTCTTGACCAGACCGTATTCTTTTACAACCACACGTTCGCTTTCGATATTAGCTTTATTCCAAGGATGTCTTGGCGTGTTGTACTTTTTCCGTAATGGTTTTGGATCTCCCATGGTTTACCTATTTCTTAGCGTCTTTTTTATCAGAAGCAGCTGGAGCTTTCTTCTTAGCAACTCCTACTACTTTACCTTTGTTCTCTCTGAAGTGTGACTTAGTTCTTTGACCTCTGACCGGTAATCCTTTACCGTGCCGTACGCCTTTCAAGGACTTGATCTTCTTCATGCGCTTGATATCATTTTCTCTATAGAATGAGATGTTTCCGGTAAGAAGGTGCATATCGCTTCCAGTGTCGTAATCTTTCCGGCGGTTGAAAAGCCAGGTAGGAAGTCCATGAGCAGCCAGGTTTTCGACGACCTGATTTAATTTCTTGACTTGCTCGTCGTTTAAGTTTCCAGCCTTTTCAGCTCGGTCAATATCAGCGCAGATGCAGATGATATTAGCTAAGTTGATGCCGATCCCTTTAATTTGGGTCAAAGCGATATTGGTAGGCCGGTTGCCTTGTATGTCTACGTTAGCAACACGTACGATATATTTGAAGTTTGGTTTTGGTTCGGACATGATATTATAGAGTCAGAATTTACGCTTAATTGCTTTATTTTAGCCCTATGCGCGTTAACTCGGACTTGATTTTGTAGTGTTATTAGGGGTTATTTATAAAGATTGCGGTGAGTAAGCAGGAAATGCTGGTTTTCTTAACAATTTAGATAATATCGGCTTGTTTCTTGATATAATCCACAAAAATGGCTCCTAATCGATATTCTATCTCTAGATAGCCAGGAGTTTCCGGATCAAGCTGTTCGTAATACTGTTCTGCCAGTTTGAAATAATGTAAGCCTTTCTTGGCATCTTTATTTAGGAGAGTTTCTGCTCTATCCATAGCAGCTTCTAGCATGGAAGTGGTATCTCTTCGTCCTGGTTTGGTTTCATTGAAAAATCTGAACATTTTACTCTCAGAATGATGATTTTATATAAAATTTATCTCAAATTATTCTGCTTTTTTCTGTTCTTCCATCTCCTGCAGATGGCGTTTCCATTTCAAGATGGTATAATTAACCGGATTCTTTATTCTTGGGCAAAAACTATCTGGCTTGCAAATGCCTATTCCTTTATAGTATGCATCATTATTGCAGTTTGGAGGCAGTTTGTCTCCGGCTTTGAAACCGTGTAATTGTCCTTTGATATACACTTCTCGCAGCGGTTCAGCATTGGTGCTGTTCCATTTCTTCAAATAGATTTCAATCTCCTCTTTGCTCCATCCGATCTTGCCTAAGTAATTCATCAACATAAACACGCCGCGCTTTTTACCGTCGCCAATGCCCTGCAAGAGGCCTTTTATACAAGGAGGAAAGAATTCTTCTTTGATCGCATTGGTTACCTTAAATTCATCATACTCCTTTTTTTGATATTCTTTTTCTTCTTCCAGCTTTACGTCAAAGTCTAACGCCTGCACTAACAATTGCCGGGCGCTTTCACCTGATACATTTCTGTCTAAGAAGGTAAACATGGGCATGAGGATAGCATCTGGTTTGGCCATCTCTTTCTGGAACTCCATCACGTTGTCCGGATCGATAGGTAGACTTACCAACCCTGATTTTTCATGTAAGCTGTACGGCATGCGGTACAAGTGTCGCGAAGAAATCAAGACGGTGTCTATCTCTAAAAACTTATCGACATCCAGCCTGGCGATCTTGTCGCCGAATTCGTTGCTTTCATAGCGGGTAATTTCTTCAGCAGGAAGTTCTACTTTTTCTTTTACTTTGGAAATGCTTCCTTCAAATTCCAAGATTCTTTTTGCTAACTCGGTCTTGATATTTTCTTTAATGTAAAATGCAATTCGTTTAGCGGCATCAGGAAACAGATCTTTAGTCTCTATCTCGCTTACTTTTTTTGGAAAAGCTTCAAATGGTACGCCGATATGGAATCCTTTGTTGCCGGAGAATTTGACCGAGATATCCTTCACATCACAATATTTGAGAAACTGGATGATAAGATGCGTAGCAATCTTGCTGTAATCGATAAATTTACAATCGATGTCTAATACAAGATCCCAGCCTACACGTAGTTGATCCAAATCTTTTTTGGATTTGTTGCTTTCTAATTCCAGCGGATTTTCCCAGATCTCTTCACTGGCATGAAAATAAGTTACACCGCGAAGGGAAAGTTCGAGAATTTCTTTCGGATAGGTGAGAATGTCCGGTCTTTTTCCAAACGACTCATTGTACCTCATACCGATCTCTTTATTTTTAGCGTGAGCTATGATAGCTTCCTGGATATCTTTTCGCTTATAGAATCGTAAACAAACCCCTTTATCAAGCATGAAAGTTCAGAAGCGAGAGAGTTTAAATGATTTTCCCTACCGCTTTTGCCATCGTACTAGATCGAATAAATATAATTTTCTTTTCTCGATATCAAAGAGCGTATTGTAATCATGGGAGCAATCACCTAATTTGTATCCTGCGATCTCGATCAATCTTTCTTGTTCCTTAAACTGCTTTTTTGCTTCTCGTTTTAAGAGAAAAGGAAGTGATTTATACTCCTTCCCGTAGATTCGTTCCATGAAGATTCCCCAATAATCTAGCGGGGCTTTATGCGGCTCGAAGAGAGTGAAGAATTGCGGAACTTGTATCCCTTTTTGATATAATTCTTTGCCTATGTTAAATTCGTATTCTGCAGAGGCTCGACTTGACCCATGATAAAAATGAGGAACTCTACAGCCAGGTATTCCTCTGTGTAGCTTTAAAACAACAGCTCTATCGATTATAAAAATGACTCCATCTGCACCGCTGTTTAACGGTTTAGCATCATATTCAATAAAATCTAACGCTTTCTTTGTCAACTCCCCTAAATCCATACTCGCCCAGGAAAAATAACAGTTTAAATGATTTGTGAATTACCGTAGATGGATGCCTTCTACACTGCAGAACACTCTTTCTGGAAAAAGATATTTGTTTACATCGTATCCCCTTGTTGGAAAATAATTTTTTTCTATGATTGCTCTTGCTTTTCTTTCTGTTTCTTCATCTTTAACACGGAAGCAGGACCACTCATAAGCGTGATATTTTCCTTCGTAAATTCCCTGCGTAGAATCTTCTTGTCGAGAATATATATTGCTGCAATCGGCGGTTATTTTTTCAGGAAAATGAGGGCTTGACAAAGTGCATAATTGAGTTGGTTTTTGTGAAAAATTAGCAATGCTTATAGCTGCCAACGATCCAAGAGCCAGGCTGCCGATAAGAATTTTTTTCATTAGAACTTAGAATTCAGCAACTTCTTTCTTGAAAGATTCTGCTTTTTTCTTGATGCTAGCGAGAGCTTCCTTTAATGCTTTGCGTGGTTCAACACATTTCGTTTCCACCAAGAAGCGAGGAACACCGGTCAAGGGGTGATCTACTCTATAGGAAGCGGTAACCACTCCCTTAGCGTTAAGCAATTCATCTTTTAACAGATTACAGAAAGTATGAGTTTCACCTTTGAGGTCGAATACTAGCTTGGTTTTGGTTTCTTCGATGACTGTGAATTCCATGGTAAGAGCTAGATTTTGCAAGTTTGTTTATAAAGGTTACGGTTGGTTTTAGACATATATCTTCTATGCACAATCTCTAAATAGAATTCTTTTTATCTTTTTAGATATGAAAAAAGAATTTCTGGCTGGGTTGGCGGCAATAATGGTGAGTTGTTCGCCGACACAATTTACTTCTTCAACTCCATTGGTCATCAAACAGCAATATCATTATTTCAATATCATTATTGACGGTCCACCCGATTATGCGCAGAGAACTATAAAAGCTTTAGATTTAATCTACTATTGCGATCCAGCAAACTGGGCTATCGTTCAAAATAATATAACTACTATCCGTTTCAATCCTCCTTCGGGGATTTATGTGCATACCGGCGTGTTCGATACTGATGCCAACATCACCACGCCAACTTCGTATCAACCTCTACAGTGGGTTGCTGGAGAGATCGTGCACGATGCCTGGCATCGCCAATATTTTAGAAATGGAGAAGTGTATGATGGGTGGGAAGGAGAAAAGAAATGCATAGAGCGGCAGAATGAATTCTTTAAGAAGATCGGATACCCGCAAGTTAATATAGAACAACTGCTTCAGACTAGATATTGGGAGGTTCAGCCAAGGACTTGGTAAAAATGTGGCAGCAGAAAGTTCTCTATGAAGGAAGTGCTTCCGGTTTATTTAGGTATGATGCGTTTCTGATTTTTATGGGCGGAAAAGGGCTACATATCCATTATGATCCTACCGCGCTGCGCAGGATGGAACAATATATCATTGAACCGGCAACGACGTTAACATATAAAACTTGGAAAAGAGTAATCCCCCGAGGCATAGAAATATGGGATGTCAAAGTTACACTTTCTGGATATGGCGTGAGTGAAGTAGAACAAAAACTCCAAAGCTTATTCACGATAGAAAGTTTTGAATGAACATTTTTCTGAGCAAAGCTTAAAATGTAGGCTATAATCAGTATATTATGGTTGCACATACACCTGAATATGAAGCCTTCAAGTACCTCCAACACTGGCGTAAAGAAGATGATCTGCAGAAGTTAAAATCCATGTTTTCTAACGGCAGTTCATTGTTCTCCTATGTGCTTCAAAAAACTGAAGAATTGTATTCTCATCTTCCGAAACGAAAAGATGGCCAAGATGCTCTGCTTCATCCGCTGAACGTGGTCTTGGCATTGAAGGATGCTAAAATCACTGACCAAATCACTCTTTCTGTAGGCTTATTGCATGATTATGTGGAAGAGGTAGTGGACGTGTATCGTGATGAAAACAATTTAGATGAAGATGGACCTGACATTGAAAAACTAGATCAATATGAGGCAGAAGTGTTTGTGAAGTTAGAGCAGGATCTGCTGCAGCATACTAATCCTGCGGCAGTCAAGACGATCATCGCTGCGCTTAAGCTGCTTACCAGACACAAACGTGATTTTTACTATCGCTCCATTTCTAATATATATCAGTATGATGATGAACGGATAAAAGAAATTGCTATCCAAGTTAAATTAGCAGATAGGATGCATAATATCTTAAGCATAGAATGTTTCAGCGAGGAGAAAAGAAATTATCAATGTTTCAAAAATCTCTTTATCCTGAATAATACCAAGAAGTATTTATTAGAAAATCCTTCCCGGATCTCGACTACGCGGGAGATACCTCCAACTCAATTGCTCTTTAAGCGCTGCGCTAAGGCTACTTTCGATGCCTATCAACGTTTGTGTTATCTCTCTATGAAGAAAGGCATTGGTGACACTAAATCCATGTTGCAATTAGCGTTCAAGAAATTTGCTTTAGAGAAAGCAGGGATGTGGGAAGTGACCAAAGTCGATCCGCAAGAGACCCATCTGATGCGCTTGTTCCAGGGAGTGGTGAGGAAGTACGATGCGCGACTGCACCATGAATGGGAAATCTTTGAAGCCTTGAAAGCAGCTGAATATGATTACTGTCGGAAATTCTTTGCTGACTTCAATTTTAATGAGGAGCAGATCAAAGCTTTAGTTGATTACAAAGATGCATATTCGTTGAAAGAAGTGATTTCTTACTTGTTATATTTACCTGACTATGTGGTGCATAGATTTTTGAGTTCAGAATTGACCGAAGATGCGAGGATTTGTAATTAGAGTTCCATAATGTTTAATAATAAAAATTTCTCTTTTCAATGTTATGGATAAAGCAAAATTGATCTATCTAGGTGCAAGCGCTATTATTGCTACCAGTGCTCTTACTTGTGGTGAATATTGTGATCAACCAGGCTTTAGCAACAAAGTTGAAGTGGGGAGAACTAAAAATAGTATAGCTACCGTGGTAGCTGGAATAGTGGGGCAGAGAATGTATGGTGATAGCCGTATTGACCTCGAAATTAAAAAATTGTTTTATCCGAATGCAAAAGTAACTGGCACTACCACTAAAAATTCAGTAGATACCTTTGTTGATTTATCTTTTACCAGCGCTCATTTTACTGCACAAAAAAATAAAGAAGGTAATCTGGAAGGAGAAGTGGATAAATCAGAATTTGACTGGAAGGTTAAACAAATTTCAGAGAGCACGTACGAAATAGCTCGTTTTGGCCCAAAATTTGATGCAACTTTAGTCTTACATCTTAAAGATGGAAGAATAACTGGAAAATATATTAGACCTGGCCCACATTTTAACTGGGATATTAGCGGTAATTATGATGAAAAAGGGAATGTCAAGGTCGAAATAGATGGTCCCTTCAACTTAGGAATTACTCTTGATGGAAAGATAGCTAAAAATTAAACTACTCTACTTCCCAAAAATCTTCTGATAATTCTTCCAGATCTGCTCGGCAACTTCTTCTTCAGATAGTTCTTTGATCGCAGCAATCTGCTTGATGCTTTCAGTGACAAAAGCAGGTTCATTCATCTTATCGCTGTATGGGCTTAACCACGGTGAATCGGTCTCCGTCAGTAATTGCGTAAGAGGCACTTTCTTTACCAAAGTTTGGAAGTTAGATGATTTCATGATGACCGGTGGAATGGAAAAGTAATGTCCTAATTCCACCCCTTTGGTCATCAATGATTTTCGTCCAGAGAAACAATGCTGGATGACCGGAATTTCATGGTTCTTAATTTCTTCTTCCAATATCTGCAGGCATTCTTCTTCGGCTTTGCGGGAGTGGATGACGATCGGTTTCTTGATCTTGATGGCGAAACGGATGATCTTTCTGAAATTCTCTGCCTGCTGTTGATACGTTTTTTCTTTGTCGGCCCAATGAAAGTCCATACCTACTTCGCCGATGCAATGCACATCTTTTTTGTTCTCTTCAATAAATCTAAATTCCTTTTCTAAATCAATTGGGCCTTTATGATGAGGTAAACCAACTCCATCGGGCTGGATTCCCAAAGCATCAATCGGATAAATTCCTAAACTGGCTTTGATTAGTTTAGGATGTTTCTTTGCTAGAGCAAGCACTTCCCTATTTGCGGGCGGATTGACCCCGGATACTATCATTGCTTTCAATCCGACTTTATCTGCTCTCTTGAGCACTGCATCTAACTTGTCTTTGAAATAGTCGTGCGTTAAATGACAATGTACGTCGATAAGGTTCATGGCAGAAAGTAGAAATAGTTGAGATATAAATGTTTCTTATCTATTTTCTTTGTTTATACTCGCACCATTCACAATCTTTATTCAATTTTGGTTTCCTTCCTTGCAATAAAGATATAGCACCAATAAAAGTTTCTTCGGCATGCGCTGGATCAACCGCAACTTGGAGAAGTTGATGATGGAACTTCGCATCTCCTTCGGTCGTGAATTGGTCGGGATAATAAAATAATAAAAAAGCATAATCTGTAGTTTGGAAATCATGTTTCTGCATTAACAAAGTGTAAATTTCTAACTGGAGAGTATAGTAATCAGGAGCTTGTTTTAATGGAAAGCCCCTAGTTTTGTAATCTAATGCTATTAAGCTTCCAGCTATTGTCTGCAGAATATCGTCCAATGCCCCCCATAAAATATGGCCTTCATCGTCAGTCCACCTCAAACCTTTACGTTGATTCTGCCACTCCTTTAGCTTTTCATTGTTCCAGAGAGTAATTCTATCTAAACCCGAAAGTTCTTCAGGCAGATCTCCTTTTTTCCTGTACTCATCAAAACGTTGCTTTATGATTTTATCCATGCCTGAAGGTAGAGAAGGAAAGGGTCCTGATGGTCTTTTTACTCCATGTTGGTCTTCCCAAAAACATCTCTGACATTCTGCGTAAAGATTTAAGGTATGTGGCGATAGTTTGTAGAGTTTCATTTCATTTTTACCTCTGCATTTTATAGTATTCAACGATAAATTCACTAGTGGTTGCTTGTTGTGGTGTTTTATCTTCACGGATATTTTTAACATATGCAATACGTAGAGAGTAAAAGTTTTTACCGTCTGCGCTGCAAGCGAAATCAGTTCCGCGATCAATGTTCATAACTCGAACTTCCACTACCACTTCTGGATTAACGTATATATTCGGTTTCTTTGCACCTACTTCCACATTCTTGGGCACGGTTACTCGAGTCTTTCCAGCTAATTTACGTAGGTCATCCGCTAATACATTTCCTGTTGCTGGATTTTCTCGCACCAAGTTGACAAATCCTAAAGTTTGGTAGGTGTTTTTTTCTGGATGATATGCACCAACTAAGGCTTGGCCGTATTTCCTATCTTGATGTTCTCCGGTTGAGAAGCCTAAAATTACTAAATCAAGAGATTCAAATTTCTTTAGTTTTACCCAATGGGTCTTATCACCCGGAAGATAATCTAAATTCAGCTGTTTTAATACTAATCCTTCATGTTTTTCTTTCTTTATTTTTTGCGCATACAAAGAAATAATTTCCTTAGGAGTATGCGTCAGGATCTTTGAAACAGGAATAATAATTCTACTACTGTCAGTCACCTCCTCTAGCGCTGCTCTTCGATGAGTATACTGTTCCTTCATAAAGGATTTTCCCTCATGCATTAGCAAATCAAAAACTATTAACTGTAATGGAAATTCTTTTGGTTTTGTAGATAGATATTCCTTCAACGCTTTTTCGCTGATTCTGCTTTTATATCTAGCTCGCGCCTGCATAGCTTTAAACCCGTCGTATTTTGCAGCCGTACCACGTAATTCGCCGTCAAAAATAGTTTTCTTCAACTGCAATCGCTGTAATCCTTCCATGATTTCTGGGAAACAGCGCAGCTCAAATTCTCCTGAACCCCGGGTGAAGAGTTTTATTTCTTTTTTATTGACATGAACTTGGCAGCGGAAACCATCTTCCTTAATTTCGCAGGCTAAACTTCCCTGCGCTTCCGCTATAAGTTTTTCTAGAACGGCAGTGCTTTCTTTGCTTACCGGCTGATCGTTCAAATCAGCATCACTGTAGTATGGTCCCATGGATTCTATGGGGGTGTTGAAAGTCATGAGAATTGAATTTATAAAAATGATTTATAAATTTTTGTTAATTTCTTTATCTTTTTAGAAACGAATGTAATTGGGAAGAATATAATCTGCCAGTTGGTTTTAACAATCGTAGTTCTAGATTTACGATCGCATCAAGATTTCCATAATAACCTGCAGCATAATGATCGACCACTACGTCAGCGCTTTCTACTAATTCCGGGTGTTTACGGAGAGCATTCTCCATTTTACAGTTGATTAGCTGTATTTGATCTGGATTGAGTATAGTCTTGCATCGTTCTTGATAGAGGCGTATTCTTTGTGCTGTTTCTCCCTGCAAGCCAAACACTTCTGCGAACTGCAGCATATCTAACAGTAAGCTGTAATTTACCGGATCGATGACTATCGGTTTTTGTACTGGATTTTGCTGTGCAGCTAGATGGATAAATTCTCCTAATCCTGCTCCTACTTCTATGTATACTTTGGAAGGATCAATTGACACATCCTTTACTTCAGGCGTATATTGTTGGACGTCACGGCCGCTGATCATTATCTGTCTATTATCTGATTCAACTTCAAAGGTGACAGAAGTCCAGTCAAATGGTTCTTGATCTATCACAATCAATTTATACGGACTTTTTTCTATGTAAATTAGGTTGTGCGTTCGTTCTGCTTTGAATTTCATCTTGTTCATCTTTAGGCGTTTTCTTATAAATTTTACCATCAAATTGTGACGAAAGTTATATAAATAATATTCAGTCTAAAGATAAACATGGATTCAGTACGTATGTTCGGAAGTTAAGAAATTCTTTTATCTTTAGTAGTTGTTAGTCCGTAAAAAGTTAGAGATATTATTGCCACAAAATGAAGAATATATCAAAACTTACTGAAAAAGTGAGAAAATTACAGAAGGAGAGAGATTTTGAGAGAAGCAGGACTCTTGCCGACTACAACAGCTCGTTAGGTTTTTATGATCTTTACTCAGATAATCTTTATTACGGGACTGATGGTCTTGGAAAAATTATCCTAGATCAACTGGATAAAAAACCAGAAGTAGTGTGGGTCGATCTCGGCTGTGGGAATGGAGTAGCCTTGCGCGAAGGAAAAATGTTGTTAGAAGGAAAAGGTTTAGATCCAGTTCGATTAAGGACCTATGGAGTAGATGTTCTGCCTTTCAGTGAAGAAGAAATGCAGCACTACATAAGAAAGTTTCCTGAAGAATATTCTGATTCAATGATGAAGCCGCAATATGCTCCTGTCTTTATCCAGGATGATATTCACACCGTCAGTTTTTCTGAGAAACCAGATTTAATTACTGCGAGCTATGTCCTGGCATGGACTGATGATCCAGTAAAGATACTTGCTAATGCCTTAACTCAAGCAAATAGTGGTGCATATCTTTTTGCTAATGACGGGCAGTGTATTCATTTCTCTGATAAGCCAGATAGTTGCGTATACAACCATTCCGTGTTTGAAGAAATGATGGTGAGAGATGGAGGTAAAACTATCAAGCGCTTTCACAGCCCCTGGCCCTTTAATCACCTGATGATTGGAAAAGTCGCCGAGAACAGCGATTTTACATACGGTCTTAGATTATTTAGAAAAAACATAAGAAAAGCTTTCGATTCATGGAAAAGAAGATTAGTGCCAAGCTGTTTCGGTTATATGTACGGAGATAAAGATTACGAGGCGAAAAAATGAAACTCAATAAAGATAAACACATTCAATATGCAGTCAAAGAATGTGTTACTTTAGAAGGCCATCCGGAAATTCAAGGATATAATTTTGAGCAACCATTTGACTTCCAAGAATTTCTAAAGTCGTATTCATTGATGGGTTTTCAGGCTACGCATCTTGCGCAAGGGATAGAGATCATCAAAGCCATGCGCCGTGAAAAAGCAAAAATCTTCCTGAGTTTTACTTCCAATCAAGTCAGTTCAGGAAATCGGGAAATCATCAAATATTTAGTCAAGCACAGGAAAGTTGATGTATTAGTAACTTCTGCTGGCGGAGTGGAAGAAGACATTATCAAATGCTTGAAACCCTTTGTGTTAGGAAATTTTGACGTTTCCGGCAGGATGATGTTTGAGAATGGCGTAAATAGAACCGGGAATATTTTTGTTCCCAATGATCGTTTCGCTTTATTTGACGATTTCATGCAAACTTTTTTTGAACGTATCTACCAGAAGCAGAAAGAAACGGGAAAAGTGTTCTGTCCAAAAGATTTGATTCATGAATTGGGAATAGAAATAAACGATGAAAATTCCATACTCTATTGGGCAGCAAAAAATAATATTCCAGTATTCTGTCCGGGATTGATCGATGGATCTTTAGGAGATCTGATTTATTTCTTCAAGCAGAGTCATCCTGGTTTCCTGATCGATGTGACTAAAGAAATGAAGGATATTGTTGACCTAGTTTTGAGCTCAGAAAAAACCGGAGCCATTGTTCTCGGCGGTGGAATAAGCAAGCATTTCACCTTAAATGCCAATATCTTTAAAGAAGGCCTTGATTATGCGGTGTACGTAAATACTGCTCAGGAATACGATGGTTCAGATTCCGGAGCCCGAGTAGAAGAAGCAATCACCTGGGGGAAAGTTAAGGCAAATGCGCCGAGTGTCAAGATTCATTGCGATGCTACCATTCTATTTCCGTTGCTGGTTGCTGGAGCGTTTGTAGATGCTGAAGAAAATAAGTAAAGTCGTCTTGGCCTATGCGGCACTCCTTGTTACCCTTCAGACCCAGAAAATTTATAAACCATCTACGTTGATTACTCCAAATAACTGAAAAAGGTGGTCATCATGCCAATAGTCAAGATAAATGTTCATAAGGTAAATGCAGAACGCAGCCTGAAAGCAAAGGGCGGCCAGATTAAAATCAACAATAATGTTTCTATCAAGGATATAGAGGATCTGGATTTCTCCGTGGAAGGAAAAAAAGGATTGAAATTTACATTTGATTTTGCCTGCCATTACGAACCTGATCTTGGAAAGATTGACGTGGAAGGTCAAGTATTGTTTGTAGATGATCAAGCTGTAGTGGACGAAGTGAAAGCCACTTGGAAGAAGAGCAAGAAGATTCCTATGGGCGTGATGGAGCAGATCGTCAATGCTGCTCTGCATAAAGGTAATATCCAAGCGATCAAGATCAGCGAGGATGTTAACTTGCCCAGCCCGCTGCCTTTGCCGAAGGTAAAGCCAGGCGCAGTAGGCGAGAAAAAGTAATTTTCTTATTTCATTATATTTTTAAGTGCCAGATTATTTCTTCTTTGTAATGTCATTAAGTAGGAGAACGTTTATCGGTGGTTTAGTGGGTGCCGGTGTTGGTGGTTGCCTGATCGGAAGAGATTTATGTCGTGTTTATCAAGAGCAGTCACTATTGAGAAAAGTTTTACTCGTTGGTGTGGACGGATTACGTCCAGATGCATTGGTGAAAACAGCAACACCTAACCTTGACTCTTTGATGAATGAAGGTGCCTATAGTTTGGAAGCCCGCACTGGAGTACATACGCTCAGCGGTCCAGGATGGTCGAATATTTTAACTGGAGTATGGGAAAACAAGCATGGAGTAAAGGATAATTCTTTTGAGGGAGCTAATTATGGTGATTATCCAACTATATTTAATCGCCTTGAAAGTCATAAACCAACTCTATATACGTATTCGGTTGCCAGCCTCTCATGGATTAATGATATAATCATTACTAAAGCAGACTACAGAATCTATCATCCTTTTGAAGAAGAAGGAGATCTGAAGGTAGCTGAAACTGCTTCAGCCGTACTTTCGCATCATAATGTTGATCTGATGTTTGCGTATTTAATGGGTGTAGATATGGCTGGACATCAGCATGGTTTTGATCCAGAAGTTCCTGAGTATCTTTCAGAGATAGAAACGATCGATCATTATGTAGGCATGCTTATGGAGGCGCTGAAAAAACGTCCACTATACAACAAGGAGCAATGGTTGACTATCTTAACCAGTGATCATGGAGGAAAAGGAAAGCATCATGATGGTGTTGGTGAGGAAGCGATGAAGGTTCCCTTGATCATACATGGGTCGGCGGTGCAAAAGGGAGAGATTGTTCCTGTTCCAAGACAAGTAGATATTGCGCCAACAATTTTGAATTATTTAGGCATTCCAATCAAGGAAGAATGGGGGTTGGATGGTAAAGTTGTAGGCCTGAAGGAAAGCTATATAAGACCATAAATAACTAATTCTATACTTATTCTTTATTTTAGACCATAAAATATTTAAAACGGTACTTCACTAAAGCCTTAGAGGGAAGGATAGTAAAAGGGTGTATGCTGATTATTGATAAGAATGGCAATAGAAATTAGGCTAAAAGTCATGGAAGCAGTACAAGATGATGTCAATAAAGGCATCGTCAAGATAGATTCTACCTTCATGAAACAGATTGATGTAAATCCCGGCGATGTCGTAGAGATTGTCGGGGAGCGGAAGACTGCCGCTATCGTCGATAGAGCATATCCTGGAGACATAGGGCTGAACATCGTCAGGATGGATGGAAATGTGCGTAAGAATGCCCGGACTTCTATCGGAGAGATGGTTACCATCAAAAAAGCGGATGTCAAGCCGGCAGGAAAGGTTACTATTGCACCCGTTAACAAAGGAGTGATGATCAAGGCTTCTTCTGAGCTATTCAAACAAGGATTACTGGGAAAAGCCTTGGTAAAAGGGGATATTGTTTCTTTAGGAAGATCCAGACGAAGAACACATCCTTTCCAGGAAAATGATGTCAATGATATCTTTACCATGATGGAATCGCATTTTGCGGGATACGGCTTTGGAGCATTAAAATTCGTAGTAGTGGAAACCCAGCCGAAGAAAGATATAGTGGTTGTAACCGCGGATACGGAAGTCGAATTTAATCCTAAGGCGGTAGAAGCGATGGAAGAAGAAACCATCAGCTTGGAAGTAAACTACGAAGATATCGGTGGCTTGGGCGACGAGATCAAAAAAGTCCGAGAGATGATCGAACTACCGCTGAAGCATCCAGAGATTTTCCAGAAATTAGGTATTGAACCACCTAAAGGAGTATTGTTGCATGGTCCGCCGGGAACAGGTAAAACCTTATTAGCGAAAGCAGTGGCTTCGGAAACCAATTCCCATTTTATCTTGATCAATGGTCCGGAAGTTATCTCTAAGTTTTACGGTGAGTCTGAAGCAAACCTGCGGAAGAAGTTTGAAGAAGCAGAACAAAATGCTCCCTCAATTATTTTCTTCGATGAGATAGATGCTATTGCCACCAAACGTGAAGAGACCAAAGGAGATGTAGAAAAGCGTGTAGTTGCACAGCTGCTGGGCTTGATGGATGGGCTGAAGAGCAGAGGCAAAGTTATCGTCATTGCAGCCACCAATATGCCAAATATGCTTGATCCTGCTCTGCGTAGGCCGGGACGATTTGATCGAGAGATTGAAATCCGAGTTCCAGATCGACGCGGTAGATTAGATATCTTAAAGATCCACACTCGTAACATGCCTTTGGCAAAAAATGTTGCTCTAGAAGAGCTGGCTCGAGTAACACATGGTTTTGTAGGAGCAGATCTTAATTCATTGGCGAAGGAAGCAGCGATGATTGTACTGCGCAGAATCCTCCCTGACTTAAAGATTGAAGGTATTGAAGAAGGACAGCCTATTCCTAAAGAAATTTTAGAAAAGTTAATGGTAACGCAGGAAGATTTCTTAGAAGCCTTGAAAGTAGTACGACCAAGCGCGATGCGGGAAGTATTAGTAGAAACACCTGATGTGGGCTGGGAAGATATCGGCGGCTTGGAAGATGTGAAAGGAAAATTACAAGAAGCAGTAGAATGGCCATTAAAAAAGCCAGAAGTGTTCAAGCGTTTGGGTATTCGACCACCACGGGGAATTTTATTATATGGTCCGCCAGGGACAGGTAAAACATTATTAGCAAAAGCAATCGCCAAAGAAAGTGAAGCCAACTTTATCTTAGTCAATGGCCCGAGCTTGTTAAGCAAGTGGGTAGGAGAAAGTGAAAAAGCAGTACGGGAGATCTTTAGAAAAGCCCGGCAGACTGCGCCGACCATTTTGTTCTTTGATGAGATCGATGCTTTAGTGCCGAAACGGCATTCCGATGCCGGCGAAAGCAGGGTAACTGAGCGTATCGTCAATCAGATGCTGACGGAAATGGATGGTCTGGAAAGCTTGAATGATGTAGTCATTATCGCGGCCACCAACCGGCCAGACATTGTTGATCCTGCTTTATTGCGGCAAGGACGATTTGATCGCATTATCTTAACTCCAGTTCCAGATCTAAAAGGACGGAAGAAGATTTTTGAAATCTACACTGAAAAGATGCCCAAGGCGAAGGATGTTGACATAAATGAATTAGCGGAAAAGACCGAGGGATATGTAGGTGCAGATATTGAAGGCGTCTGCCGAGAAGCAGCGATGATCGCCTTGCGTAATGATCTGAATGCCAAGACCGTGAAAATGGAACATTTCCTCAGCGCATTAGAAGTAGTCAAGCCGTCTGTTGACAAAGAAACAGAAGAAGTGTACAAGCAACTGGAAGATTACTTTACTACTGCGCGTGCGAAAGAAATACAAGAGAAGGCAGCGTATTTTGGATAAATTATTTATGTTAGTTATTCTTTTATATACACTATTTGCTCAACAATTATATATTGTAAAATATGTTTTTGATGTATGACAAAAAAGTGGCCTTACGCATTAGTTGCTTTAGGTGGATTAGCTCTGGGCGGTGTTACATGCGGTTCTGGCGGATATTTATTAGGATATTACAAGAGTGAACCCGAGATATTTACTATGGATTACGAAAAGGATGGCATTGAAGGCCTTTGTGTTTACAAGAATAATAAGGAAATGATTTGTGCCGCTGATGTTAATGAGGACGGAGCAGTAGATGTTGTAACTATCGATGTGAAAACGCAGCAGATCATAGAAGAAAAGAGTGTCTCTGGAAAAGATGACTGTGTTAACAAATATTTACGACGGTTGCAGGAAGAGATGCAGAAACAGCAACAAGAAGAGCCGCAGGAATTATAATTAAGCATTATAGATTCTGACAAATTCTTTCCGTTCTTCTGGAGTCAATCCGCGTATGATCAAATCATAGGTTTCTGGCAATGGCTTGTTTAGAGATTCGGTGAGAGTTTGTTTTTGTTCTTCATTTTCTGCTAGGCTTTCCACATAACGCAAGAATTCAGGGTTACCCTTTATGTTTTGGACAAAATTCTGCTGTGCTTGGGCACCCTCTGCTGCTGTTGATAGTGTTTCTGGCTTACTAAAAGTGTAGAACCATCCTTTACAGGCTGCTCCGTACAGTATATCTGATTGTAAAATTTGTTTAATTTCTTTTACGAAATCTTCAATATTATCAGTTCCAATATCGTTCCCCAAAATGGTAGAAGGAGTATGAAAATCTCCATGAAAATTATAGAATGATTGAGGACCGTCTTCCAAGACGTATAAATTAAGAACACAAGTTAACTCTTTACCTTTTCCTGCATCTTTCCAGATGCGGTTGTGTAATTTATCAGGCAAACATACATCTTTTGGATAACCAGCCTGTATCTGTCGGCCTTCTCCAATCTTAAGAATTTCTTTAACGGTCTTTTTATTTTGTTCATAGAATTTCCTGCGTTCCATACGGAAAACACGTTCTTTATCGCTTTCAAAAAGATAGACTTGTGATAATGTCATGTTAGGAAGATAGAAGAATTTCTTTTTAAAATTAATTAAACTTGAACTATTACTTCTCCTTATACATCTGCTTAATTTCTTTACTAGTAGTTGCTTGTTCCGCTTTTTTATCGTCCCGTAATTTTACAAAGCGTGGAAATCGTAAAGCTAATCCTAAAGCATGGCTAGGGCTTTTGGTGATTTCTGCGGCTAGGACTTCTACCACTACTGCCGGTTCAAACCATACTTCTGGTTTTATCTCGCTTATCACCACTCGAGCAGGCTTATGATCTACTTGATATTTCTTGAGTTTCTTTGGCAATTCAGCGAGCATCTCATCTGTCAATCCTGTGCCCAACTTTGTAACGGTTTCAAAGGTGTCTTCTT
>CAYJQD010000004.1:30218-35697 GCA_964372235.1 uncultured Methanosarcinales archaeon | reverse complement strand
TCATGCTAGGCCACTACACCACCAGGGCAGCATACAGCATTACGTCTACAGATCAATCGTTTTAGAGAGTGAGGTGTAGAGAATCTGCTGCCATTTTCAGCTAAAAACTGGGGGTTGTTTATAAAGCTTTCTATTTTTGTGTGTAGAAGTAGTTACAGCACGCAACTCCAAGAAAGTAAAAAAAAGTCCCCCCTCCCGGACATTCTCACTGACGTTCGAAGCATGTTCGCCTCGGGCGCCAACATTTGAACCGGGGATCCCTCGGTAGCTATTGGCTGACTCTTTTTCATCTCAGTCCTTATCGACAATTCCAAAGAGCATCTACAGCCGAGTGTTCTAGCCGCTAAACGAAGGGGGGATGCAGTTTAGTTATCGTTTTGAGTTGTGGTTTGTTTATTAAGTTTTTGTTTAGAAAAATTTTTGTAGAAAAATTTTTTGCTGTTCGGAAACCATACGAAATTTTTTTGCAAGTTCTACAAAATTATCGGGGGTTTCGAAAAAATCCTTCGGGTTTTTCGGAAACCTTATAAATCAAAAAGATTTACTTAAACATCAGTACTGGAACATGATTGTTCTAAGTATGATAAAAATAGAGGTGATAGTATGGCAAAGAAGATGATGAGTGGAGGGGGACGCGGTATGCTAGGTAGCTGGTCCTTCTTAGTTGGTTTGCTTCTGGCAGTACTTTTAGGAGTTGGCCTTACCGGTCCGTATGCTACCCAAATGACGTGGGCAGTGTTCCTCCTAGGTATTGTGATTGGTTTGTTAAACATAACCAGTTCTGAGGCATCTGCGTTTTTGACCAGTGGAACAGTACTTGTTTTAGTATCCTACTTGGGCGCTAATGTGTTAGGAACCGCGGCAGGATCAGGTTTTGGAGTGGATCTGTTAGTAAGCGTACTTAACTCAATCTTAGTGTTGTTCGTTCCAGCAACTATCGTAGTGGCTGTACGAGCAGTATTTGGTTTAGCAAGAAATTAATTTTTTTTCTTGTTTTTTTGTTTTTCTTTTTTCTATATGTTATTTAATTTCAGAATGATAAACTTTATTAATGATTTACCTTTTGCCTTCTTGATGCGGTAGTAGTATAGTGGTTAGAAATCTACGATTGACTAATATACGGCCTTGCCAAGGCTGTGACCGGGGTTCGAATCCCCGCTACCGCACTTCATTCTATTTCTTGAGTACAGATAATCATTTAAACAAAAAGTAAGTTCTTCTTTTTGCAGCTAGATGCGAAAGAAGAGGTTGAGCTTGTAAAATCCAGCTGGTTAATCGAACGATAGTAAAACCTGTCTCGCAAGGTCTGGGCTGCTTTTCTATACTTATGGAGGAAGAATATGATTTTAGAAAATTTGGAAAAGTTGAATGAATTATATGATTTCTCACTACATTATGAATCTAAGGTGTGGGAAGCTGCACGCTTTTTGAAACCAATAGTTGATTCATTGAAACCAGAATTTGGCATCGTCTTGGGATCAGGCTTAGGAGATCTTGCTAAAACAATAGATGTAAAAGCAGAATTTGCCTATCAAGGCATTCCTAACTTTCCACAAACGACCGTCCCGGGGCATGAAGGCAGGATGTTATTCGGCTATCTTGAAGGTGTCCCTCTTATAGCTCTAAAAGGAAGAAAACATTATTACGAGGTTGCTGATTTACCTTTCAATGTGGGAATGTTGCAGGTGGTTTTTCCGGTGCATGTTCTGGCTGAGTTAGGAGTTAAAAATTATTTTGCTACCAATGCCGCCGGAGGACTGAATCAAAATTTTAGTGTTGGAAATATGATGGTCATTGAATCCCACATCAATATGATTCCTAATGCCTTGCTGGGAAGGCATCATGATTTTAAGAGGGTAGATAATGGCGAACCCACTTGGAGATTTCAACCGATGAATGGTGCCTATGATGAGGGCTTAGGGCAGTTATTGTTGGAGGCTGGCGAGCAAGCCGGACAATATTACTCACTTGATCGTATGAAACTTGGAACATATCTAGCAGTAACTGGTCCGACTTACGAAACAGAAGGAGAATGTTTAGCGTTTCGAGATGGTATGGGCGCAGATGCAGTGGGCATGTCTACCGCTCCAGAAGTTATCGTTGCTCGTAATCGGGGAATGAAGTGCGTAGGGATGTCTTGTATTACTAACAAGATTGCTCAAGATGGGACAAATGCCACTAACCATGAAGAAGTAAAAGCAATACTAGAATCTGCGGAAGTCCGTAATAGACTGGCAAGCACCGTTGCTACCTTCTTTTCCCTCTATAAGAATGGTGTGATGAACAAATAATTTTATATATCTCTTATTCTTTTTTTCTCTACATGAGGGATGTTTTTCGACGTAAATGGTATATTTTCCTTTTATTTCTCATTGTAATTTTATTGGTAAGTTGTGATCAAATCCCAACTTCAAAAACTGAAGCTTCTCCAGCCACAGAAATTCTTCCAGAACCTGCAGTGCCTGAACCTGAGCCAGTTGAAGAAAAAGTTGTTGGATGCGAATACAATTCTGATTGCCAACAAGGATTATTATGCATTAATCGAGAATGTAAATCTCTTGCTAGTTTATTTAAGACTGATTGCGATAATAAATGTACCATCACTGGCGTGAAAGTTGAGACTAGCGACGGCGAAGAATATGATCTTACTTTAGGGCAGGGAAGCTATACTGCCGCTGGCGCGTTAGAGTGGAAGCTGATGAAGACGCCAGATTATTGCCAAGGAGAGGATCCTTTGGTGGCTGTGAATATCATCAAGAAGACGACTGGAAAGGTTGTAGGTGAACAAGTTCTTACCTTACATAAAGGTGAAACCAGCGAAGCGGTCACTCATCCGACGGTTAAGAGTGTGAAGTTTACGGCGACGTTGGCCGATGTGACGGAAAGTTGTTCTTAGATATTTAGAAATATCTTATAAAAAAGTGACCCTGCCGGGACTCTCACCCTACACACTATTGAGCTATGTCGTGGGGCTTCACGAAGTGAATGCCTCACTTGAATACGTTCGCCTAGTGTAGCAGGCATTTGAACCCAGGACCTCTGGCTTTCCAAGCAAGTTAATGGGTTTTATTTTTGATCCATTAACGGTCATATAAGACCAGCGCTCTAAACCAGGCTGAGCTACAGGGTCAAAGGCAGGGGAAGTAATGTTCTTTAAAAGGTTTATTGTGATATCCTAAAGTAAGAATATAAATTTATTTTTTCCTTTGCTGATAAAGTGCTTTTGCTCCAGGATATCCTACGACGGCTGAAGCTACTAACATAATCAAAAGGCAAGCCATTCCTACTTGATTTCTTCCGCAATTATATGAATTAGAAACACATTCATTTGTTTGTCCTCTTACTGCATCTAATCTATATTTAACATCCTTTTTATCTGCTTGGATAACAATTGAGGTAAGCTCTCGATCCAATGCTTCACTACAAGTTCTAAATTGGCGTAATGAAGGATCATGAATTTTTTCTTGTACTTTAGTAATATCCTTTACATATTCTTGCTTATTTTGTTCTTTGGTAGCAATTACTTCCAAAGATTGGTTTATTTCTAAATATTTCTCCTTATCGTGTTCACATTGATTGTGCATTAGATATGCTCCAAAAACCCCATAAGCTATTCCGCTTGCTGCTGTCGCAAGATGTAATTTTGCTATTCTGTTAGTCATCATAAGCAGGCTACTTCGTAGTTATTTAAAAGATTTATTGTTTTTTCTTTTTAAATTATTTATAAATAATAATTTTCTCTATTTTTAAGTTACTACAAACTTATATAAAGCAAAAAATAAGCATTTCTCCACTGGTTTACATGAACTTTAATCAAGTTAAGAAATTGATGGACCGTAAGAAGACTTCTCGGAAAGGGGAGAATGGTCATGCTTTGGTCATTGGCGGCTCTGATGAATACGTCGGTTCAGTTGTTCTTGCTGGATTAGCCGCATTGCGGGCCGGCTGCGATATGGCTACTGTTGCCTCGCCGGAGAAAGTAGCCTGGGCAGTTCATCAATACACGCCTGATTTAATGACCTATAAAGTCAAAGGGACAAGTTTCAATATCAAGAATGCCAAGGAAATGGTGAAATATGCTGACAAGTTTGATGCGGTGTTAATCGGCAACGGGGTAACAAGAAAAGCGGACAAGTTTTGCCAATATTTTGTGCATAAGTCTCAGAAGTTAAAAGTAATCGATTCAGATGCATTAAAATCTTTATCATTTAAGGATTTCAATAACAGTATTATCACCCCTAATGAAACAGAGTTAGAGATGATGCTGGTAAACAGCAATAAGGAATTTTTACTCCCTAAATTACGTGAAGCTAATGCGAAAGAGAAAGCAGAAATTTTGCAGGGCAATTTGCGTTACTTTTTGCAAAATAACAACGTGTTGTTAGTGAAAGGTCCTACAGACTTAATCATTTCTGCCAATAAGATAGGATACAATAGAACTGGGAACCAAGGCATGACCAAGGGGGGTACCGGCGATATCCTGGCTGGTTTGACAGTTGGATTTTTAGCTAAGACCAGAGATTTGTTCAAAAGTGCCATGGCTGCTTCTTTTGTCAATGGTTTGATAGGAGATTTATTGTTAAAGAAAAAGAAAGGATATACTTTTCTCGCTTCAGATATATTGGAGGATTTAGCCAAAATCCAAAAGATAGAGAAGCAAAGGAAGAAATAGCTATAATGAGGTGAAATCATGGAATGCGGCTGTTGGGATGGCGTATGTATGAAATGCCACGGTGTTAAGAAGCTAGTGCTTGGTCTTCTGGTGCTGGCTTGGGCATTATTGTTGCCTTCGTTGGATTGGAGACTGGTTTTAGGCGGTTTATTAGTCCTTGCTGGGGTCTTAAAATTAGTGAAGCCTATGTGTGGACACTGTGACATGCCTGATAAAAAGAAGAAGTAATTTTTTTATTTTTCAATTTATCATTTAATGCACAACTTTTTTCCAGTATACAAAACTTTAAATATGAAAAGTACATAGTTGTTGAATATGTACTACGACTTGATGTATGGGTTTTATCAGCAACCGTTTTACTTCTTGTTTCTACTAGTGCTTCTTTCAGTGTGGGAACTGGTATGGAAAGGGTTTGGATTATGGTTTTCCGCCCAGAATAAGCAGAAGGGATGGTTTATTGCCATGCTTTTATTGAATACAGCGGGATTGTTGCCGATCATCTATCTTCTGTGGTTCAAGCCTAAACAGAAAAGAGAAATGCCCTTAAAGTCTGCGACCAAATCAGTTAGGAAGAAGAAATAAAAACTATTTTGCTCCAGCTTCACTTCATCTCTTCGATTTCAACTTTACCTTTCTTAGAGCGCACCGTATATTCTTTTTGTTCAGAAAACTTGCTCATCCTGGTAACCCATTCCGGCAGAAGAATCCTTTCTCCACGAAAAAGAAGATGAGTAATGATTTCTTGCACTGTTTCATTGTTTCCGTCGAGCTTGAGTTCTTTCATAACTTTATCAGTTGCGGTTTTCT
>CAYJQD010000004.1:1393-30208 GCA_964372235.1 uncultured Methanosarcinales archaeon | reverse complement strand
CGGTTTTCTTCCCCGCATTTACGTTCTCTTCCGTCTTTTGATGTAGGAAACGGGCAATTTGGTCGGGAAGATCTATGGAAGTAACTTCCATCAGTCCTTGCAATCCGGGAGAAATATTTGCCTCAATGACAAGAGGTCCAGTAGGTCCTTCTAAAATGTCTACGCCACAGATATCTGCTTTGAGCGCTTTAGCAGTAGCAAGGGCTAGGTTAATGATATCCCGGCTAAGCTGTACCGGCACACCTTTCCCGCCAGCGTGGATATTTGCCCTCTTTTCTTCTGTCTGCGCTTTCCGTTTCATGGCCGCGACCACTTTGTCTCCTACGATCAGGACCCGGATATCCGTTCCACTGGTATCGATATACTCCTGAATAATGAACGGTTGGTTTAATGCTCCCAAAGCGTCAAGAAGGGAAGAAGCAGAACTGATAGAATCAGCAAACATCACCCCCTTTCCCTGCGTACCTTCTGGGAACTTCATCACGATGGGATAATTAACTTTCTTCAGCAATTCTTTTGCCGATTCTAAGGTTGAAGAAAGATAGGTTCTGGGCATAGGGATGTTGTGTTGCTGTAAGATGAGATGAGTAAGAAGTTTGTTGTGGACGGTGGTAAAGGTGCTGCTGGGAAGAGGCATGTAACTCACTTTTCCTTCTAACATAGAAGCGATAGAGCAGAGAAGATTTGCATAACGAAATGAGCCTTTTACATACACGCAATCGTAATTGTCTAAAGGCTTACCTTCATGAAAAATGCCGCTTTCCTTACCCAATCGAATTTCTATCTTTTTTAATTCCAATGAATCGACATGATCAAAATATTTTTTCATAGCTTCGCCAGTCATGAGAGAACTTTTGCTTCCTAATGAGATAAGCGCTGCTTTCATGGTCTTTTTACCTTGTTTCTACTCTTTTCAGAGGATCGATTAAAAAATTGCCTTTCTTGAGAATGTTCTGGCCTAATAACATCCGATAAGTCATATGGCTTCTATCAGCGAGAGTAAATTCTTCTTCGATTTTTGTCCCTTTCAAGGTGATTTTAACTTTGATGGTCGGTCTTTTCTTTATCCCTGATGCAGACTTGACCACCTTGGAGCTGATGACTGGACCAAGTTGTAATTCTCCAGCCAGAGTATAGTCGATAGATGAAGAAGTAGCACCAGTATCCACTCGAGCTAGCACTTCTGCTTCCTTGCCTTTGCTTCCATGGACGGTAACATGTTCAATCAAACCTAAGATGACTTTATCTTTCATAGCAACAGTATTGATATGTTTTTTATAAGATTTGCGTTGCATTTAGGGCTGTACTGTTAGAAATCTTTTTAAAGCACTTCAGGTTTTGCTGAGAATATTGCCCTGGTGGTGTAGTCCGGACTATCATACTGCCCTTTCGAGGCGGTGACCCGGGTTCGAATCCCGGCCAGGGCACTTCTTTTAGTATTTCATTCTTGGTTTTCTAGGCTTTGGTGAAAAATTCTCATACAATTCGTAGCGGGCCAGAAGAGCTTTTTCTTTCTCGTAAGAACAAGTAATTGCTAATCTAACTCCGCCGGGAGGATTCTGAAAATATAAATCAGGAGTATCGATCTGGTAACAAGTAAGATCTTTACCAATCCCTGCAACAACATTTTTATCGATAGAATAATTAACGTTCCAATCTCCCCAGAGAGCAAATAAATAAAAAGGTGGTAATTTCTCATGAAAGGTCCAATCCTTGCCGGCATATACGTTGATTATATTTTGAAGCAATTGAAGATTGCCCAAACGATCAATATCCCCCATCCGCAAATGACATTCTATGATCTTTCCTCCGATGGTTTCTAGATTTATTGTTCCACTATAATCTGACAAATTATTTTTTACCCACGAGGACACATAGGCAGTAGAAGCAGGAGCTTCTATCGTTTCCCAATAATCAAACATTCCCTGACCAAGTTTTTCTCCACGAAAGGGAAGATCGAAAACAACATCCCCTTTGATCACAATTAAATCATGGCTTATATGATCGCCTTGTAGATATTCTGTCCAGAAATGTCCAGAAAGATGTTTTCTCTTTTCATATTCTTCCGGAGCTGTAATCAGGCTACTGTTGAGGCCGGCCCCATACAGATTAGTAATCGGTTTCATGAAGACCGGAAATTGCTTAGGTTCCACTCCGACCGGTGCGCATCGTAGATTTTGTGAAAGAGCAATCTCCAGTTTGTTATACACCCAGCGATGCTTGGGAAAGTATTCCCATGCTCCATCATCTGTAGTAGGGATGCAAACTCCTTTAGGGATTTTTAAATCTTTATAACACCCTAAACTTCTCGGATCGTAATACTTGAAAGGATTGTCTTTTTCTTTATGGAACATGAGGTGGGCAAGAAAATGTCCATATTTTATACTTTTTGGTTCTTTATTCTACTTACTATAAATAAACAATAAATCATCAATTATTTCTTGATTAATCTTCTTGTCGCTTCCGATACACGCTCCTTCTTTCTGTATAGTATACGGTATTAGTTCTGTCTGATGGTACATTACACTTTCTGGATTGTTGGTGTGTCCAAAACCAAGCACGTGGAGGATCTCGTGAATCTCCACAGTAGGATGGCCGCAGCTGCCGATGTAATATCCTGAAGCGCCGTATCCGTCTGTTTCTGCAAATCCAGCCAGTCCGATAAGGTCTATTTTTGCTTTCTTGATAGTAAATCCTTCGTAGCTCGTAATCTGAGCTACTCCTGCTTCATGTGGGCAAATACTTTCGTATTCATAAATAACGCCTTCCTCTTTGCGAATATCAATCTTTTTTTGATAACAATCTTTGATGTACTTGCAAGTCAGTTCAATATTAGATGTTTCCTTGTCTTGGGCTTCTTCAAAACGTACTACAGCATCAGTCGCTTCTTGGATTTTATCGAAGGCGCGACGAATTTTTCTGGTTTCGTACTCGCCGCAATCTTCCTCATTGGTAATATGATAGGTAATAGGCATTTTTTCCCATTGGACTTTTTTCTTTTTGTAAAGCTCTAGATCCCGAGATGTTATTTCTTTATTTGATACTAAATCCTTACTATAATCAAAGCATTGGCAGAAGAAAGATTCGCTGCTCTGATTGTATTCTAGCTTATGCGTTTCCCCTCCGCGCACGAAGTAACAATACTCTTGACAGAAGTTAAGAGTAGTATTATTTGGCGATGGGACTGTTTTTGAGCCAGTTTTATCGAGTAAGCTTTCATTGACCTTGATAGTTGTTGCTACGATTTTATCTTCTGCACATCCAAAGAGAAAGATTACTAAAACTAAGATGAGTAGATCAACTCTCATTCTGTTTCTTGCATGAACCATCGGTAATTATCAAAACTATTCTTACAATATTCAGAGAAAGTTTGGTTATTTATATCTTGCTGCAGAGTGCTTTGGTACCAACGCTTTTCCTTGTAGGGTGTGGTTTCCAATGTATACAGAACAGACTTATTTTTTGAGTCACGGCATTTATAGACAAACACTGGTCCGTAATCAGAATAATAATTGCAATACACTGCTTCCGTAACACAAGAAGGGTGTGCCTCCTCTGGAGGAGCATAGAAAAGCGGTACCGGATAGGTATTGGGCGATGTTTCTTGCTTATGCTGAGGAGTGCAACTATTTATTACTAACAAACTAGTTATCATCTTGGATGGTAGGGACATATTTTTGTGTTTATTTTCGATAATTCTTGCTTAGTTTTTAGTTTGATAAAAGGGAAGATTATTTTTAGTGAGAAACGTTCGTAAGGTCTCTAAAATATCTTCCTCTCCTTGCAAAATTGAAGTTCGTATCTTTCTCCTAGGGATGTCGCTTCCTTTGTTGCTGTTTAAATTGAATCTCTTACCCATCTCATACAAAAATTTCTCCTGTCCTTTGCTGCATTCACCATAACAGAACATGTTTATAGCCGGGAGAAGCATGTTTCCGAGCAAAGCCATGGCTTTGTCATTATCTTCTTCAAAATTTCCTCCATCAGAATAATAAAACAAGTAAATGTTCCACTCTTCAGGCGAGTATTGTTTTTGAATTATCTCAATCGCTTTTTGGAAGGCGCACGAAACAGCGGTTCCTCCGGAAAGCCGGGTGCCGTAGAATACTGAACCTTCAACCTCGTAGGCATTGGTGGTATGGACGATAAATTTTTCTTCGAGATTATGATAATATCTTCCTATAATCCTTTGCAGCCAAGAATTAGTTAAACGGCATAAACGACGTTCTTCTTCCTCCATGGAACCGGAGACATCCAACATATAGATAAGTACCGCGCTGGATTGCAAATCCGGCTGGGCGGAAGCAGCCCGGTAGCGAAAATCTCTTCTTACTGGGACCACTGCATCACCTGGTTGGTATTCTCCGGAAGCGCTCATCCGTTTCAATGCTTCTCTGTATGTTCTTTTGAAATGACGCTGTACACCTTGTTCTGCAATAGATTTATAGGTTGGTTTCTGAGTATGGATAGTCTGGTTTCCTTTTGGCTCGAGATTGGGAAGCCCCAGTTCTTCTATCACCATCTCTTCTAACTCACTTACAGAAAATTCTACATCCATGAGATCGCCGGAGTCAGGATCATCACTTCCTTCCGAGCCCCTTTCGCTACCAAATTGTGGATCAATAAAATCCCCCACTTCTCCATCTCCTTGGCCTACGCCGCCTATATTTCTTCCATATCTAAATCGTGGAATGGTTATGATCGGAACCGGAATTCGGATTTTTTCATTACCTTGTTTTCCAATGAGTTCGTCGCGGGCGATATATTTTTTTAGGTTGTCTTTCTTACGGACATGGCCTTTTACAATACGCTTAAATCTAGCAGAATCGCTGGTGATATTACCTAAAGGCATTTTCTTAGGGAGAAAAAAGTAGAATATAAATATTTAGCATTTAGGGTAAAATAGAATTTAGGACTAATCTAACAATTAGATTTATAAATTTTTTAGGCTCTTGGTAGAAAATGGTTCCTTTCACTTACGTCGATACCAGTAAAGGACTTATGGAGGCAGCAGCGGAGTGGAAACTCTCAAATGAGTTGGCAGTAGATTTAGAATGTGAAAATAATCTACACCACTATGGTGCTTATATTTCTTTGATTCAAATTTCTACAAATGATAATAAGAATTGGGTGGTTGACGTTCTAAAGTTAAGAGACATCAAACCCCTAACTGAAATTCTGGAAAATCCTAACATTCAAAAAATATTTCATGATGTGAGTTTTGACTTCCGCATACTCCAGGATCAGTTTTCCTGTCATCCTCTCAACGTTTTTGATACACAAATTGCAGCCTTGTTTCTTGGCAAAGAACACCTTGGGCTAGGCGATCTGCTTAAAGAATATTTCGGCGTAGAAAAAGAGAGCAAGTATCAGATGGCTGACTGGACCAGACGACCATTGAATACGGAAATGTTGTCGTATGCGGTGAAAGATACCGTACATCTTATCGCCCTGCGGGATATTTTGATTAAGGAGTTGGACGAGAAAAAAAGATTAAGCTGGGTGGATGAAGAATTAGCAGCATTGGGGGAAGCTGATTTCACCTACAAAACTCAGACTTTCCTTGATGTTAGAGGAGTTAAAACTTTTTCTCCGGTCCAGCTGGGCATTTTTCGTGAATTGTTTTTGCTTAGGGAGCAACTGGCTAAGAAAGTGAATCGGCCTGTTCATTTTGTCATTAACAATAATCGATTGAAAGAGTTTGCCTTGCATCCTCCGGAATGGGAGAAAGTTAAAGGAGTTCATCCCATCGTGCGCAGTCAAGCAAATTTGTTTTATAAAGCAATAGAACAAGGAAAGAAAGAACTATTTTTTATTCCTGCTCCGGAAAAGAAACGATTGACTCAGCTTCAGAAAGAACAATTGGAAAGATTAGGAGATTTGCAGCAAGCTTTAGCTCAGAAAACTGGTTTGAAACCACATCTGATCATGAACAAAGAGCAGATGATTAAGATCGTATTATCTGGACAATTTGATTGTCTGCGGGCTTGGCAAAGAAGGTTAGTGGAAGAAGTGGGTTTTAAGTTATGATTTATTCTACATTGAAAACAAGTAAAAATATAAAATAAAGAAAAATTACATCAAGCTAAATGGCCAGGGGGTCTGTATAGCTAGCCACATCAAGGCAGAGCCAAGCAAGGCCATGTTCTTCATGAAATTGATTTTTTCGGCCATCTTCTGTTCTTTATCGACTGCCCAAAAGTTGTGCATCTTAAAGGTTACTCCCAAGAAAAATGCTGCTATACATGCAACTCCCACTTGTGGATACACTCCAGTTAGGACGCTAGCTCCTCCTAATAACAAGAGTAATCCTGAAAAGAGTACTGCCCATTTTGCTAAGGGAACATTCTTCGATTTTGCATATCCGGTTAACATATCCCAATTGGTAAAATGTCCTGCGCCACTGATAACAAAATAGCTTCCTACAATTAATCTTCCTACTAAAAACAATGGTTCGTATGCCATTCTTATTCACCTCAGGAGTTGTAAATTTTACTTATTATTAAAGCTTAGCTTGTGAATGCTATTTTATATACTCGCGCATCTATTCCCGTGAAGGAATCGGCAAGACCTTGAGCTGTTTTAATCATCGAAGTACTGCTTCCAACAACTATTTCAATGGTTGCTATTGTCTGTCCTAAATCTATGCTAAATTGCGCTTCTTGATCATAAGAATGAGAAACGATAAGATACCCGGTATTTCCAATCTTAAATAAGCGAGCATTCACTGCAGGGTAGTCCGGTAGAACTAAGTGAGGGTAATTAACTGGGTTCCAAGGACCATTAGTGGTATAATCGTTTCCGGGGATGCTGCTCATTCCTTTTGAAATCGTAACCGGCGGAATTGATTTTGTACCACTTACCAAGTATTGGCGCAAGCCGCCTTTCTTAATAAGTGTAAGCCCTTCTTTGTATTGGTTCCAAACCTCAGGATATTCATCAGCAAAAGCATAGTTGTAGATAAGAATCCCATTGGCATCTAATACTCCTGACCAGAAGTCATGTCGAGCATGTGCAGCGGTCATAAATTTAGGGCCATCTTGGCTGAGGTCAGGAGCATGGAATACTTTATGGTCTGGAACGTTTTGTTTATTTCCTGTAAGGGCATTGTTTTCCTGATATATTTTCTGGAGATATTCGATTGCTTTTAGGCCTTTTTGGATGGTATGATAACTTTCGATTCTATTGGTAGAACCGTACTCTCCTAGAACGAGGCCTACATAGTTGCTATGGATGACATGTCGTTGAAGTTCTTTTAATTTCTGTTCTTGATCCCTGGCAAGGGTTATTTCTGTGCTAGGCGTTGTAAAAAATTTGACATCATCTCCTAATTCCAGTAAAGTATAAGGAATAGTTTTTTCTGGTTCCCAGTTATGTTGAAGCGATCCCATCAAGGGGCGCTTTTTTGGATCCACCTTATCAATCGTTTTCTTGAATCCAACATTAAGTCCATATTCTCCTAGTAGAGGTCGATGTAAGAGAGTGTAGTAGTATCGTATCTCTTCTGCGCCATACCAACCAACGATAGTATTTGCCGCATCGTAATTAATAAGATATTGAAGAAATGCTTCGTCTTGATTAAGGCGGTAGTTAATATATTCTGCAGAAATTTCATCTATGTTGGTTGCCAATTTAACAGTTCCACTAGGATCGTAGAAATCATAGGCTATTAATTTTTCATTTTCAACTACTGCCTTCCTTATTCCATCTCCGATAATTTCCGGATAATTATCTTGAAGCCACTGATTAGATTTAGTGGGATCGACGGTGTAAGGATGTGCGATATCTCCTAGGTGTATAATTGTTTTTAAATCATGTGCTTTTGCAGCATCGACCATTCCAACTGCTCTTTTTACGCGTAAAGGATGCACTGCTTCTTCAAAGGGTGTAAACACTGTATAATACATTGCAATGTCAATAAAGTCTTTAACTTGGGGGAGATCTTCAGGTTGAAGATTAATCATCAAAATCGGAAAATTTTCCCAAATGTCTTTGGTCGTTGCATTCAATTCTGCAGCTTTAGGTAAAACCTTAAATTCATGGATTTGCCATTTGTTGTCATGGCAATTCCAACTATTTTCTACTTTTGAGCAAGCATAAGCTACCACGTGATTACTTCCTACTGATAATTGAGTAGTATCTATCGAAGCGCTGGCTGAAGACTTTATCCAATTAGAATCTCCAAATGTTGCTTGAGGAAAAGTCTGCTTCTGCCATTGTCCATTGACAGTGACATAATAATATTTGTAGATGTATTCTTCACTGACAGAAATGAGGGGTTGTTCCCCTTTGGTCAACTCATCTGTGTTGATAGTAAAAGAAGTTGGCTCTGCATACCCAGCCTGTGCTAATTCAGCATAGAATGCCCTTCCGGCAATGGCTGAACTTTCTTCGCCTGGCGTTTTTGGTTCTAGCGGTAAATTATCAATGGTACAAGAAGCCGTCAGCACGAAAATGAATAGCAATACAGGTAAATATACTTTTTTAGCAACCATCCTCATTTTTAGGAAGAAGAGTATAAAGACTATAAAAAATATTGCACAATAAAAAGAAAAGCGCCATCGGCCGGACTTTCAATGCCGCAACCTAATTTGCTCCGTCGTGGGGTTTCCGAAGGAATGCTCCACTTGAGGAACTTGCATAGATTGCTTGCCTTTTGAACCGGCAATCCCAAAGGGACTGGTTCTCTTACTCATCACTGCGATGCAGCTTAAGCGTACATCGACAGTTTTGATTAACCTTTTCTAAAAAGGTTATTCAAGACCAGCGCAATACCGGGTTATGCGACGATGGCATAATTTGGAAAGAATGAATTGGTTTTATAAAAGTTTAGGTTAACAAACTCTACCTCTTCCTTTAAGCAGGTATTTCTGATGATATTCTTCTGCTTCATAGAACGTTCCAGCTTTCTCGATATCTGTAACGATCTCACGCTTCAATTTCTTTTCCATCTCTTTTTTGCTTTTTTCTGCGAGGGTAAACTGCTCTTTGGTTAGATAGAAAATCGCCGACTTGTATTGAGTAGTATGCACTTCAGTAGGATCGTGCTGCTTCCAAAAATGTTTTAGCAATTCTTCAAAAGAAATAATTTTTGGATCAAAAGTAATTTCTATTGCTTCGGTATGGTTGCCTAAGTCATAGTAAGAAGGATTCTTCTTAGTGCCGCCAGTGTAGCCAACTCTGGTTTTAAGTACTCCCTTTAGTTTTGAGAAATAGACATCCGGTCCCCAGAAACAGCCTAAGGCGAAGATCGCTTTTTGCATGTCTTGAGGATACTTTTTCTTTATAAAAACTTTACTTTATCCTAATAACTTCCAGATTCTTTGGTGCAACTGTCTCAATTCTGAAAGTTTTGTGGATGGATGAAGCTAAATCCAAACATCGTGAACTTTCTCCGTGTACAATAATAACCTTTCGCGGCTGTGGGGTACAGCGCTTGATAAAGTTCATCAGTTGTCTTCTATCTGAATGGTTAGTGATCTCAACTCTGTGTACATCCATATTGATTTTCAGCACTTCTACTTTTCCTCCTTCTCGTAACATGATTTCTTTTTCGCCTTCTCTTATTCTATGTCCCAGGCTTCCTGGAGGTTGGTAACAGCTGAAGATAAGCGAATGTTTTCTTCCTTCACAGAGGTTCTTAAGATATTCAACAGAAGGCCCGCCCATCAGCATTCCAGACGTCGCTAGAAGTAAGCAAGGTCCTTCATCCAGCATGATCTTTTGCCGTTCTTTATTCGAGCCTACCTGCTTAAAAAAAGGCGATAAGAAGGGATTCTGCTCCTGATGAAAAATTTGTTCGCGCATATTGCGGTTCATAAATTCAGGATATGCGGTGTGGATGGCCGTAATATCCCAGAGTAATCCGTCTGCGTAAATTGGTGCTTCAGGTATGCGTTTTTCTCGCATCAATCGTTCACAAATAATCATGACTTCCTGAGCTCGTCCTGAACCAAGTACAGGCATCAATACTTTCCCGCCGCGTTCAAATGTTTCTTTGATGACTTTGACCATGTACTCATCTGCTTCATGTTCAGCCATCATGTTTTCTTTTCCACCGTAAGTGGATTCGATCATCAATGTTTCCAGACGAGGGAAATGTGTATTGGCTGCTTCTAGGATATTGGTGCGCGCATACTTTAAATCCCCGGTGTAAGCGAAATTATGCAAACCATTTCCAATGTTGAGATGTACGATGGAACTGCCGATCACGTGGCCGGCATTGTATAAAGTCAGACGTACATCAGGAGTGATGTCCGTGACTTCTTCGTAGTCTAAGCAGATAGTATGCAACACCATCTGGCGGACTTCGTCACTGGTGTAGATTGGTTCTTTTCCTTCTGCACGTTGAATTTTGATCATGTCTAACTGCAGTAAAGTCATAACGTCGCGAGTAGGCAGAGTACAATACACTGGTCCTCGATAACCAAACTTGAACAAGTACGGAATTAATCCGGAGTGATCAAGATGCGAGTGTGTAACTACTACTGCATCAATTTCACCGATGTTAAATTCAGGCGCGTCGAAGTAGGGATAGCTTCCTGCATCTTCCTGGCTGGGATCAATACCGCAGTCGATGATGACTCTTGATTCTGGAGTTTGCAGTAAGAAACAGGTTCTTCCAACTTGCCGTGAAGCACCTAAACAGGATAATCTTATCCACTCTTGTTTCTTTTCCCGTAACCAGCCATCATAAATTCGATGTCCAGTTTTGTTCAGGAATTTTTTTCTTTCGTCAGCATTCTCATACAACACTGAACGTACGCTTTCAATTAATTTTGAGCGGATAGGCGGAAGTCTTTTAATAAGTGGGATCCAGAAGGTTTTTTCTTTAATTTCCTTTAATATTTCTCCTTGTTTTCCTATCACTAGCCCTGGTTTTTCAGCATGTACAATAACCATAGACCGTGGTGGATCAAAGATAAACTCATTTGCTCCTGCTTCAGCAGGGATGATTTCTTGGATTATCTTTTTTGCTTTATCTGGTTCTAGGCACAGAGAAGGGTCGGCACGCAATTCTATGCGTTTGCGAAACTCTTTTACTGCTTCTCGGATGGTTCCTTCGTTGTTAAAGAAATATTCTTTATCTTTCGTATAGAGGACAATATTTGCTCCTTCGAATGCTGCATCAGATATTTTTCCTTCTGGCAAAACTTTGATAATTTCCTTTAAAATGTCTACCATTGTAATTTCTCCTTATTGAATTTTTCTCAAATGATCTTAAGTTGGTAATAAAAACGAGCTTGGAAAGAAAACCAATTATAATGAATAAGTTACTTCTTTGTGCATTACTCGCTTGATCTCTTTCTCGTTAATTACTACTACATCGATACCGTTACCGGATGCGCTGTCTCGTTGCAGAGCAGTATTGATTGCTTTTACTGCCAGAGCAACTGCTTCATCAGCGCTCATATCTTTCTTATATTGAGTTTCCAAGACGCCGTAGGCGAATACTGATCCTGATCCAGAAGAAATAAAATCCGTTATCCTGGTAATACTTCCATCTGGGAATAAGTCATACAAATGTAATCCATGTACATCTTTTCCTCCTAAGAGAAAATGAGCAATGCCTGGAAGCATGCTTGGCCTACGAATATTTGAATATAGTATTCCCCCTAGCAAATTAGCTGCTTCTTTTGCAGAAGGTTTCTTGTACGTTCTAACTTCTTTTAATTTTAATTCTGCTCTGGTTAGCTTGATAATCAATTGAGCGTCAGAAACAGTTCCAGCGATGGTAACAGCAAAGTCGTCTGATAAGACATGAACCTTATCGGCTCTTTTATCGACAATCATATGCCCAGCAGTAGCTCTTTTATCTGCGGCAAGTACTATTCCATCTTTACATACTATTCCTACCGTTGTCGTTCCAGTTTTTAATCTTGAGTCTTCCATCAATCAACACCGAGAATGATTAACATCTATCATTTGTATGAGCTGTAGAAATGGTTGTTATTTTTAAATATTTCGGTGTCAGCTGCTCGGTTATTTTTTGGCAATAGTCATTATCGCGAACAAAAAACTTCTTTTCTGTGTAATTTCGGTCAGGTCTGCTTTTTTGAAAAGCTCTTTCATTTCTTTCCTGCTGTTAATCTTTACATGACCTGGTTCGAGCTTTTTGAAAAGCCAATGGATTGGTTTAAGGAAGAAATTGATGTCTACGACTATCACTTTCCCGCCCTTCTTAGTAATTCTGGCCATCTCTTGCAATGCTTTTTGCTGATCATAATAATGATGGAAAGCTTCAGTAGAGATGACATAATCAAAGCACGTCTGCTTTCTGCAGAGTAGCGGAAGGTACTTTCTGTTTTGCGATTTTTAACATCTCTTCAGAAATATCAATTCCATACAATTCTGCTTTTCCTTTCAATTTCTTGAGCAGTTCTCCGGTGCCGCAGCTGATGTCTAAAATTTTTGTTTGTTTCTCGAGTTTTAATTCTTTAAAGACAGGAATATGGAATCTTTTCATCCAGAATTGATATAAGACTTTATCGTATGTTCTAGCCCAACGATCGAAAAAAGAGATATTCTGTTTGATATTTGTATCTAGATCTTTCATGAAAAAGCCTCCGGGGAGATTTGAACTCCCGACCTGCAGATCTCTTAAAAACTTTGTTTTTCAGAGCATCAAACAAAGTTTGATATACAAGTCTGCCGCACCACCACTATGCTACGGAGGCATAGCATTTACCTCAGAATGTTTCTTTATTAAGTTTTCTCTACTGATGCGATGGCCAAGCTTTAGAAGGGAAGAAGTTTTCTCCTTGCGCATAAGGCATGTAGGTCTTCAGCTTGAACCATTGCTTGATAAACGTTTGCATCACATATGCTTCGCGGTATAATTCTTTTTTCCGTTCTTCTAGCTTAGCCATGTATACTCTGCCGGTAAAGATGTCAAGGACATGCTTGAGCAGAGAGTGTTTCTCAAATTCGTACTCATAATTTTTTTCAATTGAAGGCTTGATCGAAATCTCGATTTCTCCTTTGTCAGTCTTGATCTTTTTGCCGTCTTTGACAATCTCTGCAGGACCTAGGCCTAAAATATGGAAATCTATATCTAAGTAATAAGTGAGATATCCGAGAGTCTTACCGTTTTGCTTTATTTCAGGAACTCCTTCTGCCGGCTTCCAGGCTCTCCAGCGAATCCAAATCTCCTTAACTCCTCCGGTGGTAATTCTTTCTCCATAAAAACGTTCAAAATTTTCTCCATCCTGCTCCCAATCCTTCCAGCCATGCTCCTTGCACCATTCCCACAACTCTTCATAGAACCCTTTGAAGTCAAAGACGTCTTTGTACTTTACTTTTAACGGATTTAGTTCTGGGAAAATAGGTATAAGTTTACTCTTATCAATCTTTTTTGCAGGCACAATCAAATGAAGAAAATTGAGATATATAAATGTTTACCATCATATTGTTTTTACTAAAATTGTATCCTTCTCCTAAACCAAAGGTAGTATATTCAGGCGGTGCCGATAGCCATGTCTATAACGGTAAGTTTTATTCTTTTCACAAAAGTCTCCACACTCCCCTGCAATAACCCTCCTTCGGGAACAACTGGAGTGAGGCCGTTGGAAAAAGAGAAATGTCCCAGCATGGGCCAGAGTAATGGAATACCGTATTTGGAAAATGAGTCTAAGAATAAATGGGTAAAAATTCCTACTCCAATAAAGATGGCGAAATATTTTTTTTCGGGATTTTTGAGCAGAGTAAAAAGCGCATACACCAAAAGCGGGATAGCCACTAAAAAGAATAAACTATGGGTAAAAGTCCGATGGGTATCATACCCAAGAGTCCAATCCAATAAAAAATCGGCGTCAGGTAAAATTCCGCCTAACAATAAGAAAAACCAAGTGTAATGGCTGATCTTCTTTTTAGAGAAATATTCGTAGATTTTTCCTGCGCACCAGGCTCCAACTAGATGTCCAAAGGCGAAACTCATGGAAGAAGAGTTGAGGTCAAAATTTATAAATGTAATGAAATCAGGCTATAAACATGCTGATAGGTATTGTAGGAAAACCCAACGTGGGAAAAAGCACTTTTTTCAAGGCTGCTACGTTAGCAGAAGTAGAGATAGCTAACTATCCTTTCGCAACCATAAAACCAAATTCCGGCGTAGGATATGTCAAAGTAAAAGATGTAGCCCGAGAATTTGGGAAAGTTTCTAATCCTCGTAATGGTTATGTGCTGAAAGAGTTTCGTTTTGTGCCTGTGCAGCTGCTGGATGTAGCTGGCTTAGTTCCGGGAGCGCATCAAGGATTAGGAATGGGCAACCAATTCCTCGACGATCTACGACAAGCCGACGCACTAATTCACGTTATTGACGTTTCCGGATCTACTAATGAAAAGGGTGAAGTAGTGGAAGCCGGAAGTTATGATCCATTGGAGGATGTCCGCTTCTTGGAAGTAGAATTAGATTTCTGGTATCTCGGCATTATCCAGAAAGGATGGGATAAGTTTGCACGTACGGTGATGCAGGAAAAAGGAGAGATTCACAAAGCTCTGGCCAAACAACTTTCCGGCCTTAAGGTAACAGAAGCGATGATTGAAGAAGCAATTGAAAAGCTGAAGTTAGATAAGGAAAAACCCAATACTTGGACAGGAGGAGATTTGAAAAATCTTGCTGTTCATCTCAGAAAGAAGACTAAACCTATGCTGATTGCCTGCAACAAAGCAGATGTTCCTACCGCTGCAGAAAATCTAAAACGATTAGAGCTGGAATTTCCAGAATACCTGTTTATACCTAGTTCTGCAGAAGCGGAAATAGCGCTGCGAGAAGCGGCTCGAGCCGGCCTAATTGGATATATCCCTGGAGAAAAAAATTTTACAGTCCTCCAGGAAGATAAATTGAATGAGAAACAGAAAAAGGCGTTGCAATTTATTCAGCAGCATATACTGAATATCTATAGTTCAACCGGCGTGCAGGATGCTTTGGACAACGCAGTGTTCAAATTGTTACAATATATGGCCATTTTTCCCGGCGGCGTCAGCAAATTAGAAGATAAAGATGGTAATGTCTTGCCTGACTGTTTTCTGATGCCTTCCAAAAGCACGGCGCTCGATTTTGCCTACAAGCTGCATACTGATTTGGGAAAGAATTTCATCTGTGCCAAAGATGTGCGGACCAAGAAGACGGTAGGAAAAGACTATGCCTTGAAGCATTTAGATGTTCTCGAGATTGTGTCTGGAAAATAGTTTTCCTATATCCTTTTCTACAGAAATCATTAAATAGTACTATTTAGGGATTTCTTGTGAGGTGGTGTGAGTGGGCTGGCTACAAAAAGCTGTATCATATCTGAAGAGTGCACAGAAAACCCAGCAGGAAGAGCTTTCTTTGTTCCAACTTAAAGAGTGGTTGCAGCAACGTTCTAAAGAAATAATAGAACAGCATAATTTACACTCCGTAGTCACCGCTCATGCTAAGCTTTTTGAAGATAAACGCTGGGCTCTGGAAGCACAAATAGATGTTTGGGCACGGAAAGCCCGCCTTCATCCTAAGGCTAATCAGATCATACCTCTTTTTCGTGAAACACGCCAGATCCTTGATCTGCTTCACTTTTCTCCTCAACCATCGATAGGTGAAGTTCTAGCAGTGAATCAGGAAATAGAGGAAAGATTGCATGTTCTTATAGAAAAGATTGAAGGAGGAGATTTTTCCCATGATTATAGCTTCATCTTGGAAGAAGATGCCCATAGCGATACTAATCCTTTGCTGGCTGTACTTTTAGATCTTGATGCGCATAGGAAAAGACTTGATCTTAAGATCGGAGAAAGCAAATATCATGCAATACAGGTCATAGATTCGAAAGCCGAGCAGGTGCGCAGGATGTCGGTTCATTTGCAACAGCTAAACCAGGAACTAAGCTCGAAAAAGGACAGATTGGTAGTTACTCAGCAGAAAAAGGAGGAAAAAGAACGATTTTTACAGCAGCTCCGAGGTGATAAAAAGAATCTCGACTTGCATGACCTCACCAAGAGGAAAAAAGAATTAGAAGAAAAATTGGAGGAGAAAGAAATGGAAGTTCTTTCTTTTTTTTCCAAGATCAAGCCTCTTCTCCACCAATATAAGGAGATAGAACCATCTAATGGGCTTTTATTCTCCTACCTCAAAGATCCTCTTTCTTCTTTTTTCCAGGATGAAGGATTGTTTGTGGCAGATATTCTAGCCAACATCGCCTCTTTGCTCAGGGAAGGAAAATTCCACCTCAGTCAGGAAGTTATGGTCTCTTCTCTTTCTGCGTTGGAAGGAGTATATAATCAACGTCTTAAGGCCGTGAAAGCAGAGTATAAAGAACTGCAGCGGGAATTAAAAGAGGTTTCTGACCAGATCCATCATAATTTTTTTGTGATTAAAGTGGATGATGCGGCATATAGGTTAGATCATTATCTGAAACAAGCTCAAAAATTGGAAGAAGAAATTGCTGCTCTGGCAGAAAAATCAAACAGACTGCAAGAAGTGTGTAAACGTGAACAGCAAGAGCTCCATAGCTTGATAAAGTCAAGTTTGGATAAAGATGTGGTTATTTCGATACAGTAATCCTTCTCTTAAATTGGGTATAATTTTCTTCCAAGCATTGCAATGCTGGCAAATTTCCTGCTGCTAAGAATTCCAAGGCGGCCCCGCCGCCGGTAGAGACATGAGTAAGATTGTGGTGGAGATGGAAACGGATAAGCGCTTCTGCGGTTTCCCCTCCTCCTGCTATTGTAACTGTATCTTCTAATTTTCCTAAAAACCGCCCTATCTCTTTGGTGGACACGGCAAATTTTGCCCATTCAATATATCCTAAAGGCCCGTTCCATACCACTGTTTTTGCTGTAGAGAGATATTTACGGAATAAGGTAACGGTTTTTGGTCCCAGATCCAAACCAACTTGATGCGGCTGAATCTGGTTGTAGTCAACCGTACTTGCTTTTGCTCTAGGGGAAAAGGATTCAGCTACGATAAAATCTACAGGAAGAATAATCTTATTTACATATTTCCCTTGGAGAACTTTTCTGGCAACTGCAATCGAAGCAGCATCTGTTTTTGATGCTCCTACGGAAATACCTCTTGCTTTCAAGAAGGCAAAGGCAAGAGCTCCACCAATTAATATATAATCATATTTTAAAAGCGCCCGTTCCAGCAGAGCAATCTTATCTAACTTTGCTCCTCCCATGATCCAAACTGATGGCTTAGCCGGTTTTAGTGCATGGGAGAGGGATCGTATCTCTGTTTCTAATAATAATCCGGCCGCGGAAGGCAGGAATTCAGTAATAGCACACACAGAAGCGTGTTTTCGATGGGCTACACCGAAAGCATCATTGACATAGAAGTCTGCTAAGTTAGCTAAAGAATGAGCAAAAAAAGAATCATTTTTTTCTTCTTCCGGATAAAATCGAAGATTTTCCAACATAAAAATGGTTTGTGGTTTTCCGTTTTGGACTGTTTCTACTACTTTTTTGCCTATGCAATTATCGAGCCTTAGGATCTTTTTGTTAGGAAGCAGTCTTTGTAATTCTTTAGCCAAAGGCGCTACCGAGTATTCTTTTGAGAAACCTGTTGGACGCCCAAAGTGGGTAGCTACTATGATCTTGCAGTTTTTTTGCAATAGGTACTTTAAAGTTGGTAAAGAAGCTTTGATCTTGGTGTTATCTATTATTTTGTTTTCTGAAACAGGAACATTATAATCTACTCTCAAAAATACTGTTTTGTCTTGCAAAGGAAATTCTGTAAGTAAAAACCGATTCATCTTTCTGTTCTGAAAAAATTTGTCGTATATAAAATGTGCGGGAAGAATATTTTTACTATTCTCAAATGATTATAAATTTTTATAAATCCATAGGTTTTGTTCTAGAACTTAGTTCATAATTATATCACAAGAAAATAAGCAAGGACTTATTTTCTGTGCAGAAATGAAATCTCCGTTTCATTTCTTGCGTCAATAAAGTTCAGTAATAAAAAAGAAGGTGGATCACATGAAAAGAGGATTAAAAGGTTTGTTGATTTTGTTGTTAGTTAGTTTATCGCTTTTGGTTGTTGTTTATGCTATAAGTTTGTCGAGCAGTTTCTCTACAATGTCACCCTCGGCGTATAAAAATTTATCCCGTACTACTCAATTAAACTTAACCTTGATCGATAACCGGTCTAACAATGATGCTAGTAACGTTACGAATGTAACTTTCATGTTTTCAAATATGACCAACAAGTGGATCTATAACACTACCATTGAAAATACGACGATGGGCCAGCATAACTTTTCCAATAATTCCTTCAATACCGCACTTCTTGCAGATGGGGTTTATAACATCACTGTCAATATCACAAACAGTAGTAAGGCAGGTCTAAGCAGTGCATTAAACGAGTCCGATGTGACTTGTGGCGGATGCGGTTATAACATCACCATAGATAATACTCCACCTGCTGTGACTCAAAATTTAACTGGCTCCACAACCAGTGGAACGAGTATGGCTATCGCTAATGGAACCAACTTAAGTGCCAGCAGAGGCAATATAAGCATCAACTTTACCATTGTTGATTCCAGACCAGCACAGACTAGCGATGGTCTCTACACTCAGAATCATTGGAATATTAGCAACGTCATGGTTGTCTTTAGCAATGGTACGGGTGCCGACTTCAACTTAAGTAACATAAACCAAAGCGGTGCAAACAAGGGTTTGGTTGAAAATCGCTCAGGTGTCTGGACCATCAACTACAACTTGTCTTCCCTCGCAGAAGAACCACAGGGAATAACTATTTATGCGAACGACACTTTCAACAATACGAGAGTTGTTAGCATCAACTTTACCATCGACAGAACTGCTCCAGTGATGTTAACGCTTGCAACTAGTAGTGTAGGTACCGATACCGCTAAAGTAAGCTTGACTGCTAACGAGTCATTGGCTAACTGTACTTACAGTTCAGTAGCTGGTGCACAAGGTTCAGCAGGAAGTGGTAATCTATCAGTAACCACTCCTGGTACATTAACCGGTTACACCAAAACCTTTTCAGGTTTGACTGCAGGTACTGGTTACAACATAGAAATAACCTGTACTGACTTTGTAGGTTATACTGTTACCAACGCTCTTTCCTGGTCTACTACAGCTGCAGCAGCCTCTTCAAGCAGCGGCGGCAGCGGCTCCGGTGGATCTGGTGGAGGAATATCCTCAGGGGTCCAAGGTCAGACTGCGAAAGAAGTCTGGAATTCCATCAATGCTGGTGAAACAGCAAGCGTGGAAGTGAAAAATGGAGCTATCGGGGTAACTGAAGTAAGCTTTACGGTTCCTCAGACCGTCTACGGAGCTTGGGTACAAGTTGCCAAGAAAGACTCCTTGCCTAGTACAGTATCCAGCTTCAGTGGTAAGGTCTACAGAAATCTGGAGATCAGCAAAGGCCCAGCCTTGAATAAGGAAGGATCATTCACTGATGCAACCATTGAGTTCAAGGTTGAAAAGGCTTGGTTAACTGAAAAAGGTTTAGGCAAAGAAGCTGTAGCCTTGCATAGGTATGTAGATGGAAAATGGGTTGAATTGTCTACCACAGTGGGCGAGGATGATGGAACCTATGTGCACTACACAGCCAAAACCCCAGGTTTCAGCTACTTTGTCATCGGAGAAAAATCCGGTGCAAGTGCTCCAGCAGCAAGTGACCTTGCTCCAGAACAACCAGCAACTGCAGAACCAACTGAACAACCAGCAGTCGAAGCACCTGCAGTAGAAGAACCAGCAACTGTCGAAAAGCAGGGAATGAGTAAAGGATTGTTACTGGCCTTGCTTGCAGCAGCAGTGGTTGTTGCAGTAGTACTGTACATGAGAAAGAGAAGGTAAACCTTCTTTTTTACTTTATTTTTTATTTAACTTTATTTTTCTATTTGAAAAAAATTTACTTTACAAATTCAAAATTCTAATGATCTCTTGGATGATTCTTTCTTGAAAATCAGAAAGTGTTTCTCCTTCTTTTTTAGAAGTAGTAAGAGCGGTCAGTAAACTTTTTGTCAATAGGAATTCTGTCTCAGCATCGTATACTTTGTTTTGCTGCAGATGTTCTTTGATGATCTCTTCTTCCATGGTTTCTGGATTAGAAGCAGCAAGTTTGATCTCTTCAAACTCTTCAGTTTGCAGACCAGTAGTGTTTTTCATGACGAAATAGGCTCCCTTATTGTATAATTCTGCAAAGATTTGGTTAAAATTAATATCGGATACTTTTCCTTTGGCAAGCGTTCCATAGAGTCTTATGGTAGTGAGAGTGTCTTGTATGTTGCTTTTTTCAAAATGATCTAGTATTTCGAAGGTTATTATTTCTGGTGATTTATTGTTGCAGTTGATTGTCAGGGCATGGTGTTCCACAACTTTAAGAGGTATCCATTCAACACTCTGGTTGTACTTGTTTTCTTGTGTATTCTCTACAGTGATAAGATAATATCCTCCATAGCTGTACTTTTCCACTTCAGAAAAATTATTCGGAAATAAAGCGCCGGGGTAGGTTAAGGTGCCATAGTCTTCCAACTCAATTTTGGTCGGATGATGGATATGGCCGCCGGCGTAGTAGTTAAAATTTTTAGGGAGGAATGATGCCGGCTGAGACTCAATTTTTTCCATGTGTTTTGGCTTCATTTCTGAAAGCGTGGTATGAAACATGAAAATTTTGTAGCCTTGTTCCTGTTCTACATTATCAAGATGTAAGTTTTGATAATAAGTTTTATCCAGCTGTCCTTTACGTCCCAGAATGCCGGTAAGCTTAGCTTCTGTCTTCGGATCGATGTAAAACTGGAGGTGAAGCTCTCTGGTCTCTGGATGGATCTTTCCCCGGCAGACATTCTTGAGCAATCCGGCATTTTCCAATACGTCGATCATGGTTTTTCCTGACGGTGAAAAATCATGTGATCCGGCGATGACATAGAGAGGGATATTTTTATCTTTCAATTCTTTGAGCTTCTTGGTGACGATTTTGAGCGTGTCGAGCGAAGGCAGCGAAGTGTTGAAGATATCTCCGGCAAAGAGAATAAAATCTACTTGATTTTGCACGCATTGGTCTATAGCAGTCAGGAACGCCTTGGTAGAAAGATCCCGCATTTTCGGTTCTCTCCAGGAGCCGAGATGTAGGTCTGCTAAGTGGGCATATTTCATTATAGATGAGGATAAGAAATAGTTTTTATGAATTGTTGTGGTGAAGAGATGGTTTTCTCATGAAAAATTTATAAATAAATGCTTTAGTCTTTTTGCGTATGTCTATCCTTAAACAACAATCTGAAACGTTTAGTCTGGATGATATCTTAAGTTCTATAAAAGTGGATTTCAAATTAGAGTCAGGTTTTTGGAGTGATAAGCCTAAAGTGGCAAAGCTAAAGTTACATTTCCTTCATACTAGAAATGAAGAAGCTCATCCTTACGAACGGGAATGGGATATGAGTTGGGATTTACATTCTAACTCTCAGAAATCTATTCCTGATAAATTGTATTACGATGATAACCAAGCATCTACCGAATTTGATAGAACCCTATTAGAATATACTTTAGGTAAAATCGCTGCTGCTGGTGTAGCGCTCGGTAATGATGTCAGTAATGAAGAACTTAAAAAATTTCGGGACGAAACAATCCGTGCCCTTGCTACAGTAACCGATCGGCCAGCGATCATGCAGATGTATGAGCAGACTATCCTCCAGCAGGAGCAAGAAAATTTTCGTAAGAGCCAGGAGAAAATTGCTGCTCAGCAACGTAAGGAGGAGGAAGCAAAGAAAAAAGCAGAAGAACAACGTAGAGCTTCATTGGAAAAGAGATTGCAGGAAACACACGATGTTATCAGGAATACATTAGTGGCATATGAAACAGAGGCTCGTTATAGGGTTTCTGTAGAAGCAAACAAGGAACACGATTTCAATCTTCCTAAAGGAGAGGTACAAAGACAGACCGCAGATCTTTTTGAACGAAAAAATAATCTTTTGAGCCGTCCTCTGTTTAAAGAAATGCCGAAAGGAAAATGGGCGGATTTCCTCAAAGTTACTTTAGGAGAGATGTTTTACAATAAACTGCTCATCGTCGAAAATGATTTGGATGAATTGTATGTTCCAGTTTTGGAGAAGATCAGCAAAGTCGCTCTTGAACAAGGTGGTGAAAGGATTCCCACCCCAGCAGAATATGAACGCACTTTTGTGGAAACGCATGATCTTTCCCATGTACTTGATGTTTTGGAACGTGAATGGGATGTGAACGTTGATTTATTAGAACGTTTCAAGGAAAAACTTATCGAAAAACCATTAAATCATGATCTCGCCTTCAAAAAATTGTTACATTATCTCGGAAAAGACCCTTTTGATTACTTTACTTATAGTACTGCTATTGCTCCTTTTTCCTTTAATTATAATCAAGAGATAAGAGGAGAAGAAGATTTCAAGGTTAAAGTAGCTCAGGTGATAGAAAATTTTACTTCTTATTTAAGGAAAAATAAAGATAAGATCGTGGTTGAAGATACAGATAGTCCTATCCAGAAGGGGAAAGTAGTTATTGTTAAGAAGGCTATTGATGATAAGGTGAAGAAAGGTAGCGTAGGGATTTGTGATTGTTTAACAAGAACGCAATCTGGTTGGCGTAATCCAGTGATAAGTTTTAGCTACATGTCAAACGGGGCAGAGTTACTTCAATGTAATATTTCTGCTAAATATTTAGTGGGGGCAAAATTAGTCTTTGCTGTATATGAAGGTAATCTTGAAAAAGCAGCTAAGACTATAGTAGGAAACATAGCTTCTGTTGCGGTTAAAAATGTTTACAATTCTTCGTTAGAAGAACAACAGAAATTTATCCAACAAGCCCATCCCTGCTTAGAGCAAGAGATTGCTTATAGGAACAAATTTTTTGAATTAATGGCTGTGAGGTTTAAAGAAATGTACGCCCGGCATGCTGATCACCCAAAAGATTTAAATAAAAAGAGTCTTTTAAAAGAAAACATATTGGAAGGCGGGAACAGATAGTAACGATCCAAATCCTACTCATTCTGTTTCAATTGTGTAACTTATCAGTATAACAAAGAACTATAAGCGTAACATTCTCTTCCATAGGAGAAGAAAAATGAAATTTGAAGAATTAAATGTACGTCCCGAAATAGTGAGGGCGTTAAACGAATTAGGCATCACTGATGCAACCAACATCCAAGAGAAGGCCATTCCTATCATCAAAGAAGGAAGCGACTTGATTGGTATTTCTAAAACTGGTTCAGGGAAAACTGCCGCATTTGGCATTCCTTTACTAGAGAAAATTATTCCTGGGAAAGGATTGCAGGCAGTAGTCTTGGCGCCCACCAGAGAGTTAGCAGTGCAGATCGCTGCTGAATTAGGAAAGTTTGGAAAATATTTGCGCTACAGGATTGCTACTATCTACGGTGGAGTTTCGTTAGAGCCGCAGGTGCAGGAATTGACCAGAGCAGAAATTTTAGTAGGAACACCAGGAAGAGTTATGGATCATTTACAAAGACGTACTCTTAACTTGACCAAAGTTCATACGTTCGTCTTAGATGAAGCAGATAAGATGGTGGACATGGGTTTCGTCGAAGACGTAGAAATGATCTTGAAAGCAGCACCGAGAGAAAGACAGATATTACTTTTTGGAGCAACTATCTCTACGGAAATAGAGAATCTTAAGCGAAAATACATGCAGGATCCGCAAACGGCGGAAGCAGAAACCTATGTTCAGGAAGATTTGCTGAAACAATATTATTACAACGTTGATTACCGGCAAAAATTTTCCTTATTAGTTCATCTGTTGAAGAAAGAAGATCGAGGAAGAGCTATTATTTTCTGTTCTGCCAGATCCACGGTTGATTTGGTAGCCAAAAACTTGCACAAACAAGGCATCGACGCGGAAGCGATCCATGGGAAATTAAGCCAGAGTCGACGTCTGAAGATCATCGACGATTTCAACAAAGGCAAGATTGATCTGATCGTCGCTTCTGCCGTAGCAGCACGAGGTCTGCACATCGATGACGTGACCCACGTTTTCAACTACGATCTATCTCAAGATCCGCAGGAGTACGTGCACAAAGTAGGAAGAACTGCCCGTGCCGGAAAAGAAGGAAAGGCGGTCACATTACTTTCAGAAAGAGATTATCAGGCTTTTGGGGAAGTATTGAAGCGATACAGATTGAAGGTAGAAGAATTACAGTTGCCGGAGTTTCAACGTGTGCCTTTTGACGCTAGTCGAGGACATAGCGGCGGCGGATTCAATCGTCGTTTCGGGCATCATCAGCGAGATAGCCATCATGGACACCATGGTCGAGGCTTTCGAGGCGGACATGGCCGAGATGGAGATAAAGAATATAGTAGAAGACCATCCCATGATCGCAGAGCCCCACGTTCACGAGAGATGACCAGAAGAAGGGATTAAATTTTTTAATTATTTTTTAATTATCTACTCCACCGTCACGCTCTTCGCTAAATTCCGCGGCTTGTCCACATCACATTCTTTCATATCAGCAATATAATAGGCAAACAACTGCAGCGGAATGGTGCACAATAGTGGATAGAATATCTCATCAACTTTAGGAATATAAATTACATCGTTGCTTACTTTTTTAATTTCTTCATCTCCTTCAGTAGCTATAGTAATGATCTTTCCCTCGCGTGCTTTGATCTCCTCGATATTCGAGAAGGTTTTAGGATACACAGAATCTTTTGGACAGATTGCCAAGGTGGGCATTTCTTCGGAAACCAAAGCAATCGGACCATGTTTTAATTCTCCGGCCGGATACGCTTCAGCATGAATGTAAGAAATTTCTTTTAGTTTTAATGCTCCTTCCAAGGCTAAGGGAAAGTTTCTATTTCTGCCGATGTAGAGAAAGTTTTGATAGAGACAATATTTCTGTGCCAGTTGCTTTATCTCTTCATTCTGTTGTAATACTTTTTTTATTTTCTCTTCTACATCTTTGCTTTGAAATTCTTTACCTGCAAGGTGATATGCAAGTTTGTACATGATGATTAATTGCGAGATAAACGCTTTCGTCGATGCAACACCTATCTCTGGTCCTGCTCGAGTGTAAATGCGTTCATCAACTTCGCGGGCGATAGTGCTATCTACCACGTTGACAATTCCGAGAGTTTTTGCTCCTTTTTCTTTGGCTAAGCGTACTGCCGCTAAAGTGTCAGCGGTTTCCCCGCTCTGAGAGATAACTATGACCAGGTCATCTTTATTGAGAAGCGGTTCTTTGTAGCGGAATTCAGAGGCGATTTCGTAGACGACGGGAATTTTGGCCACTTCTTCTATAATATATTTTCCTACTAAACTAGCATAGCTAGCTGTTCCGCAAGCTACAACAATGATACGGGAGAAATTTTTGCTGACATTAATGGGTACTTTTAGAGTTTCGCGGATCACTTCTGGCTGTTCGAAAATTTCCTTGAGCATGAAATGTTTGTAGCCTTGTTTCTGTGCTTTTTCTAAAGTCCAGTTAACCTCTCTGACGTCCAGCGGTTCTTCTTCCCCCTGAAAATTGTAGACTTCCACGTTGTTTTTAGTAATTCTGGCAATTTGGAAATCATTAAGGTAGATAACGTCTCTTGTATGTTCTATAATTGCAGAAACATCGGAGGCAAAGAAATTTTCTTTCTTTCCCAATCCGATGACTAAAGGACTTCCATTCCGAGCACCGATGATCTCTTCAGAATCGTTTTTGGCGATGCAGAATGCATATGCTCCTTGCAATCGTTTGATAGTTTTTAGTACTGCTTCTTTCAGGTTGCCGTGGTAGTTTTGTGCAACCAAATGTACTATCACTTCGGAATCTGTATCAGAAGAAAAGTGTACTCCTTGATTGCGCAGCTCTTCTTTTAATTCAAGATAGTTTTCAATAATACCATTGTGGACGACTGCAAATTGCTGAGATTTGTCGGTGAAAGGATGTGCGTTTCGATCTGATGGTGCGCCATGGGTGCTCCAACGAGTGTGAGCGATTCCAATCTTCCCAGAAAGTTTGGGAATCGATTTTAGATTTTCTACTCGGCCTTTTTTTTTGTTGATGCAAATCTCGGGATTTGAAATCACTGCTATTCCTGCTGAATCATATCCTCGGTATTCTAGTTTTTCTAGTCCGTTGATGAGAACATCATTTGCCTCTTTTTCACCAATATAGCCGACTATGCCGCACATCTTGGCAATTTTTGATGAATTTTAATTTAAGAAGCTTGTGAATTTTGAGTAGGGAAGAAAGATTTTGCTTTGTCTAAATATTTATAAAGTTTCAAGTGATTTTACTTTTATGAGTGGTTTAAAATTTTTATTTTTATTTTTAATCTCATTGGCTGCAATTTCTTCAGCTTTGGCAAATAATACTAACTCAATTTATGAACTAAAAATAAAAGTTGAAATAGCTGGGGTTAATGTTAATTATTCAAATTTAGAGATTGATTTTCCTGAATATTATGGTCAATTTTATCCTATTCCTCCTAAAATGCCTTTGAACGATAGGGGAGAAACAGTATTTAAAATAAATTATACTGCTCCTGAAGCAGGCGTGTTTAGTGGAATGGTGGTTAATGAAGTATATTATGATCAAGAAAATCCTGTTTACAACGGATTTCCCTTCCAACTTGTAATGCTTAATCATAATATGTCATTAAAAATAAAATATATGGGCGGGCTATATGATTTAGTAAATCAAGAATTAATGATAAAAATGCAGGGAACTGAATTTAGTTTTTGTTCATATGTTATTTCTGGCGGTGATGATGCACGCTTATTTAGACACAATGACACCTTCCCTAAATCAAGTGAATGTAATCTAAACTTATTCATTGAAGATTTAAGTTTTCCTCCTGGGACTTACTTTCTTACAGCAATAGGAGGTAATAATAAGCAACAGTTAGTACAAATATATCCTTTTCAAATAAAAGAAGTTGAAGTCACAAATCCTTATAATAGCCCTGCAGAGGGTTTTTTTGAAATTACTGGAGCAGAATGTTTTTTCTTAAATGGTGAGAAAACAATTAAGCTTAACTATAATTCAAATGAATCTTCAAAAATTACAATTTTTTGTCCCAATCAATCTTCTATTAATTCTCTTCAACTTAAAAAAGATTTCACTAAAGAAAATAACGTTTTTTCTTATCTAATAAATACTTTCTCTGCAGGCGTGATGGCTATTTTCTTAAGTGCATTATTCGAGCGTTTATATAATCCTGAATCCAAAAAAGTAAAGAAATTATTAACTAAAGGAATGATAGTTATATCATTAGTACTTTGGATTATTTGTTTCTTCGTTTTATGGTATTTTAAATGGTTTTAGAAACTTTTATAAACAAACTCTATTATCATAAAAAAATACCAATGAGTTGGTGTGAAATCAACGAGGTAACAAACGTTATTCTCGTGTGTATTAAAATAAAAACAGTCGAGGTCTTACAAAATGACTAATGAAGCAAAAGTATTGGAAGCAGTGGAAGTTGCCCGAACTACGGGAAAAATAAGAAAAGGAGCTAACGAGGCTACCAAAGCATTAGAAAAAGGTCAAGCAAAGTTAGTAGTCTACGCAGAAGACGTAACTCCTAAAGAAATAGTGATGCATCTACCTCTTTTAGCCAAGGAAAAGAATGTTCCTTGCTTTGGAGTTTCTAAGAAAGATGACTTAGGCGCAGCTGCAGGATTGGCTGTATCAACCGCTGCTGTAGCAATCGTAAAAGAAGGAGAAGCTAAATCAGCTATTGAATCTTTAGCTAAATCTAATTAGGTGACGAATCATGGCTAAAGAAGGCATGAAAGAAGGCAAAGAACGGTTTGTAAAAAAAACCGACGGCGAGGAAAGGATCGAAGGCGGTGAAGTACGCTTTCCAGAAGGGTACGCTGCAGAAGTAAAAGAAATTGTTGCTCGCGGCGGAACTCGTGGAGAGTTGACTCAGGTTATGTGCCAGATCCTCGAAGGACCGGATAAAAATAAAGCAATTCGACGTAATGTCAAAGGTCCAGTACGACCTGGAGATGTACTGGTCTTGCTCGAAACGGAAATCGAAGCTCAGCGCATGGGCGGCGGACCACGCCGAGGCGGTAGCAGCAGCGGCGGCGGCAGTAACAGCGGTCGCGGGAGCAGGTGAGATTTATGGCTAAATGTTCATTTTGCGGAGAACAACTCGAAAAAGGGACCGGCAAGATGCTGGTCTACGTCAGTGGAAAGATTGATTACTTCTGCTCTACCAAGTGCGAGAAGAACATGCTGAAGCTGAAGCGCAAACCGGCTAAGGTACGCTGGACGGAAACATCCAGAGTAGAACGGAAGAAAGGACGAGGAGCGTAATAGCACTCTCTTTTATTTGGTGAAAAAAATGATCGAACGAACTTTAGTCTTACTCAAACCAGACGCAGTGAAGCGCGGATTAATGGGTAGAATAATCTCCCGTTTTGAAGATGCAGGACTGAAAGTAGTCGGCTCTAAGATGGTGCTGATCAATGAAGAATTTGGTAAGAAACATTATTCTGACATTGCTCAACGTCGAGGAGAAAAAGTATTACAAGTCTTATTGAAGTTCATGACTACCGGTCCAGTGATGGCTTTGTGTCTGGAAGGCATCAATGCGGTTGAGAATGTCCGCAAGTTAGTCGGCGGAACTGAACCGAAGAGCGCTTTGCCGGGAACCATCCGCGGAGATTTTGCACATGTCAGTTTTGCTTACGCCGACGGACAGAATAAGGCAATTGAAAATTTAATCCATGCTTCTGGAAATGTAGAAGAAGCCAAGCAAGAAATTGCGTTGTGGTTCAAAGCAGAAGAATTACATTCATACAAAACCGCACATGAAGTGCATGTGTTTTGATTGTTAAAATAAATTACAGAGGTTACTCATACTATGGCAGGAGAAAAATTCGTTGACAAGG
>CAYJQD010000004.1:0-1383 GCA_964372235.1 uncultured Methanosarcinales archaeon | reverse complement strand
CGGCGATGACTGATAACTTGCTGGCAGCAGCAGGAATGATGTCTGCTAAGTTCGCCGGTCAGTTAGAAGGAGGTATGGCGACGTGGCAGCACGCTGACGAGCAGGAAAGATTGATGACTGTTGATGCAGCGAACGTTTCTATGGTTCACGAATATAACGGCAACGAATATTTGATTAATCTGATCGACACTCCTGGCCACGTTGACTTTGGTGGTAATGTTACTAGAGCGATGAGAGCTATCGACGGAACTGTGGTTTTGATCTGTGCAGTTGAAGGTATTATGCCGCAGACCGAAACTGTCGTACGTCAAGCTTTGAGAGAAAGAGTAAAACCAGTTCTATTCATCAACAAAGTAGACCGGCTAGTAAAAGAATTGAAGTTAGGTCCTGATAAAATTGCCGAAAGGATCATGGCTTTAGTGGTTCAGTTCAACAATATGATTGAGCGGATTGCAGAGACACAATATAAAGAAAAATGGAAAGTGAATGTTCAGGATGGTGGAGTCGCGTTTTGTAGCGCCCGAGAAAACTGGGCGTTTTCTTTTACATACAAGCACAAGAAGAATGTTAAGTTTGCAGATATACTCAGAATTTATGAGATGGAAGAAGCAGAGCGTAAGGAATGGGTATGGAACAATGCGCCTTTGCACGAAGTTATCCTTGACATGGTTATCAAGCATCACCCTGATCCTTTGGATGCACAGACCTACAGAATTCCTAAGATCTGGCACGGCGATGCAGAATCACAATTTGGAAAAGACCTGATTTCTTGTAACCCAGACGGAAAAGTAGCATTTGTCATAACTAGAATCGTTATTGATCCGCGTTCAGGTAAGGATATTTCTGCAGGTAGATTGTTCAGCGGAACACTACGCAGCGGTATGGAAGTATACTTAAACAACGCCAAGCAGAAGCAGCGTATTCAAAATGTATACATTTACAACGGGATCAAACCAGAGATCATTGAATCTCTTCCTGCCGGCAACGTGCTAGCAATTTCTGGTGTGGTCGGGTTCGCTGGAGAAACAGTTACGTTGGAACCGGAGCAAGCTTTTGAAGAGTTGAAGCACATCTTCGAACCAGTTATCACTAAAGCTATCGAACCAAAAAAATCAGCAGACTTGCCAAAGCTAATCGAAGTTCTGCGAAAAGTAAGCCGGGAAGATCCTTCAGTTAAAATTGAAATTAACGAAGAAACTGGTCAAAACTTGCTACACGGGATGGGAGAATTGCACCTGGAAATTATTGAGAACAGGATCATCACAGAAAAAGGCGTAGAAGTAAAAACGTCTCCTCCTATCGTCGTATACCGTGAGACTGTAACCAAGCCGAGCCCCGAAGTAGAAGGTAAGTCGCCGAACAAGCACAACAAGCTGTACTTCA
>CAYJQD010000003.1:0-43928 GCA_964372235.1 uncultured Methanosarcinales archaeon | reverse complement strand
TTCAGACGTTTGCTATTCAGATCTAAAGGTATCGTTGCGACGGACAAAAGAGAAATTGAAGACACTAAGAGAAAAATAGATAACGGCAAAAAAAGAGAAGTTGATTTAAAACACACTCTGGAAGCACAAAGGGGTCGGCGCAACCAATTAAGAAACGAAATTTGGTCTAAGTTAGAAAAAGAATGGTTAGTTGGAGGCGGAAAAAAATCTATCTTTCTTGCTATTGATGAAGATAGATTTAATTCCGATCCCGATTATGTTATCCATCTCATAAATAGGCATGCTCCTCGTGGTTTTTTTGATAACAAATTAGATCCTGAAGTATATACTCTTCGGGAAGATTTCCGCGCTGATGCCGCTGCCACTGTGGAAACCCAACGCGAGCTTGAGCAACTTGATAAAGATTTAAAGGGATTGGACTCACAAAACCAAGCTCTTATTGAAAAATATCGGATGGAAGGGAAAGATGATGTAGCGGCAGAAGTTGCTCTCTTAGCTGGAAAATATAAAGAAGTTGAAAACATTCTTTCTGGGCCCAGCATAGCTGCGGAGGGTGGCATAAAAGAAGTGGTCAAACTGGGTAAAGATGAGAAAGGAAACGTGGTGGTGTTAGAAACCATTGATGTTTCTGTTTTAGCCGGACAAAAAGTAGTATCTGATGATCATGCCAAGAATATTGTGGATCGAGCAGTTCGTCAGCAAAGAGATGAAACATTAGATCAAGTAGCGCTGTTGTATGATTACGGTTATGGTAATGAAGCCGGAGCGATCTTGCAAGAGATTGAAGCAGATAATCCTGAACTAGCACAAAAGCTGCAAGGGTCAGAAAATGTTCCAGAAGCCTTACTTGATCCTGATTTGGCGAAGTTGAAGAAAGCCAGGATCGCTCAGACTAGTCATGCTAAGAGAGTATTAGAAGAACGTGAGAAAGAGTTAGAACAAGCTAAGCTGAAAAAAAGATTTCTACAAGAGGAAGAAGAGTTAGGAGCAGGAAGAGCTGTTGCTAATGCCTGGAAAAATATAGGTACGTCAGGTAACTTTCTTGATGCTGTTGCAGATTCGGTAGCGTTAGCAGGGCATTCTTTTTCATTTATTGCAGATAGCGGTTCTAAAGCAGGTGCAGAAGCTTTTGGAATTGAAGATGTCAGAAATGAGCTGGATAAACGAGCTCTCGATGAACAGGAAAGGCAAATTGATCAATTGCATAGCTTGCGTTTGAAATTGAGAGATTACGAAAAACGAGGTCTTTCTGCTGGCCAGGCCTTTGCTGATGCTCGTGCCGGGATAGATAGGGCTGCTGACGGCAGCGTGGTTTCCTCTACATCGGATTTTCAAATCGGTGTAGCAGACGAGCCTGCTGCGGCTTTGTTAGAATTTGATTTGACCAGGTCCGTATTTTCTGAAGAAGATAAGAAATTTTTAGAAGCTTCGGATGATATACTGGCGAAAACTGCTTTGACTCAACAGCGTAAAGAACAATATGAAGCAGAGCGGCGGGAGCTTGAATTTAACGTTATCGTTCGCGATGCCGAGAATGCACGGAGCCTTAATAGGGATAAGCTTGCCGGCGAAGCAGCAGCAAAATATAAAGAAGCATTGGCAGTCTGTCCCGATTGTGCAGGAGCTAAAAGTGTACAGCGTACAGTAGACAGTTTAAATCAAAATGTGTTAGGAGAAGTTATCGCTGTTTATACTGGAGAAACGGTTGGAAGAACAATTGCGGGCGGTTTAGAGAGGGTAGGTGTTACTTATAGCAGTGAAACCGAACAGATATTCAGAGATACTGCTATTAGCGAATTTTATAATGTTCTTCTTCCTGTAGATCTAGCTACTGAATTCCTTAGCGGAGGAGCTAGCGGAGCTGTAAAATTAGGAAAAATTGCAAAGTTAGCCAAAGCGTTAGAAAAAGGAGACACCGTCCTTGATGCTTATCGCTACGCTTCAAAAGGAACTAGAGAAGCATATGTGGCAGCCCGAGCAGCTGAACGAGCAGCTGATACGGCAGAAGCGGCGGTAGAAGCCAGGAAAGCGTTTGATGCCGCTAAAGAAGCGCTTCAAGCGGAAATCATAGCGGGTTGGGAAGCCAGCAAATATCAGAAATTCAAGAGAGTAATAAATACTCCTCTTGGTAAATTTGATCGTGATATAGCCAAGGCTAGAAATGTTGAAATTGATAATATTGCAACTCAGACTCAAAATCTTAACCAAGCGCAACGGGAGTTAGCAGCAGCACGCGCCAGCGGCGATACTGTTGCAGAAGGACAATCCTTAGTTAAAATTTCTGATGCTCAGGAAGCACTAGTGCAATCAACTGAGAACATTGACGAGTTAGATGATTTATTACGGGTATCAAATATCGCTGGACCGAATAAGGACGTGGTAAGAAGAGCTTGGGATTCTACGTTTGGAAAAGTACTTGGTGATGGTCCTGGAGAAGAAGTCTTGAGAGCAGAGGATGAATTTAGACGAGTGGCAGATGAATTTGCGGATGCGAGCAAAAATGCACAACTAGTGGGAGATACTCCGGAAGCAATTCTTTCCAGAACCAAGTTAGATGCGGCTAAGGAAAATTTGGAAGTTGCAGCTCAGAAAGTAGATGATGCGTATCTTAATAGGAAGTTTGAGCGAAGCAAATCTGCATTAGGTGAGAGATTGCAACAAGCAGAAGTTTCAAGGGAGGGAGATGAGGTGTATGATGCAGTTGGCGCAGAGGGAGTTGCTAAACTTGATGAGTTGGCAAGTAATCCTGCTGTGCGCGTCGAACCAGAAGGAACAGGACTGCGTTTTGAAGTTCCTGAAGATGCTCCTCCTCAATTGCGGATAGAAGTGGAAGAAGGAAATGAAATTTTACGGAGGATAGACACTACTGAGGCAAGAGCAGAAGCAGAACTAGAAGAGATGCTTTTAGAAGATCTTGCTAATAGTGAATATGTTGCAGCCAATGACGTCAAAGCAAGAAGATTAGAAGCAGTGGGAGTCGCCGGTCCACAAATCATTCCAGACGAACTCGATTCTTTACGTACTCAGCTTGAACCATTAGGAGCGCGCTGGGAGTTAGCTCCTGACGGAAGATTACGATACAATCTTGACGACGTTCCAATTGAGACAATAGATATCGACGGAGTACGTTTTGAAGGAGTTCGCATTGATGGAAAGTTAGTTACTAAAGAAGAATTCTTGGGAGAAGTTAGGAAAGCAGAAGATTTGATCAATAGTCCTGGAAGAAAAACTGATGAGGTATTGAATGGAGCAAAAACTGAAGCAGTTAATCCATGTAGTTTAGCCGCTGCAGCGATCTATGGATTAGCTCCGTGCGCAAGAACTGTCGCTGAAACTCCATCGGCTAAGGTCGAAGAAGCTCCGGAAAAAATTGATCTTGAAGAAATTGTAGAGCAGACTACTAAAGATCTAAAGACTAGAAAAGAAGGTGTTCAAGTCATCACTAAACCAGGAGTCCCAGATATCGCTACCGCCGAAGTACCAATCAGTGCTCCTCAAAAACAAGTAAATCTTCCCCCGCGAGTTCAGGGGCAGGACGACTGGAATGAAATTGTCGATGTATTAGATACACATCCTGGCTCTCGAATACCTGAATCAGATTTGGAAAAATTAGTCAATAAGGAAAAATTACTTCTTGGTAGCGGTGGTGAAGGTGTGGTTCTAGAAATTCCAGAAGCGGTAAGGGTCAATTTACCTAATGTCGAAAAACCGGCAATTATAAAAGTTAGAAATATTGATAGGTCTTTAGAAGGTGCTGCTAATACGTTCCCTGAACAAGCTGACTTTTTGAATCGCCTCGCAGATCGCGGTGCAGCTCCGCGAGTTTATCAGGCTGAAGATACTTATTACATTGCTGAAAAAATTGAAGGTCAGACTTTAGCTCAGACTATACGTGAAAGATTAACGCCGCAACAGTTAGAAGAGTACAGATTAGCCAATGACGTTGAAGGAGAAGCAATCCTCTTGAGAGCAGAAGCGCAAGGCCAATTCGATGATGTAGTTGAAGCTGTTGATACGCTTGCTGATGATTTGGTAGCTGAAAACATAGAAATTGGAGATTTCCATTGGGGCAACATCATCCTTACCAAAACGCCTGAAGGAAAATTGGAAGCAAAGGTTCTAGACGCAGGATTTGCAATACCGGGCGAACCATCCTTACTCCGGCAGGTTTATGATGAAAAAGTAAGAGAAGCACTTACCGGCGGCGGGTTTGACATAGACTTTACTACCTTTCAAAAGGCCAAAAGAGAAAGGACCGGCAGAGGCGTTTCTGATGTGGTTGACTCTTGCGCCGTTGCCGGCGGAGCGATTTATGGTCTAGCGCCGTGTCCGGGAGCGCCAGCCGCCAGACCGGGAGCAGCTCCTGAAAAAATAACTGCGCCGCCAGTTGAGACGAATCAAAGAGCCATCGCCGATCTCGAAGAAGGACAATCTTTCCGCGTTCGTTCCAAAAGTGGAAATTCGTACGGTGGTAAATATCTGAAAGCTGATGAGCAATTGATAACTATTCAAACGGGTGAGAAAGAGAGATTCTTTGGACTGCTCGGCAGTAAACCAGAGACAAATACCTTGCGTATCGATAGATTAGATCAAAGCAGTATTATCAAAGAAGGAGATCAGATAAGGATTGCTGGAACTAGTGGCAGGCCTTATGCAGGCAAATACGCCGGAGAGGATTCTGAATTTTTTCGCCTCACGTATGCTAACGGAGACACGGTACGTTTCAGAAAAACAGATCTGAATTTTGATACTTTACAAAGAGAAGGTGAAGTCGTCACGGCTGCTCCTAAGCCGCAAAATGTGAAAGATATTTTTGAAAATAAAAATTTAGCTAACCTGCAAGGAAAATCTGATGAAGAAATCTTCAAACATTTCTACGACAGTTATAATCACAAAACATCTCCAAATATTATTGAAGAAGGCAAAGTAAACCAGCTTCATGCTTCTATTGGGCTGCAGAATAAAATAGATCCAGATAAAGTCGATATTTCTCCAGGAGGAATACAGGGAGGTTGGATAGCCATTCAGAGTGTAGAAGACCTGCCGCATAATAATAGAATTAGATTTTACATAAACTCTAAGAATTTTGATTCCTCTCAGGTGATATTGGAAAAAGTTGGAAGAGAATTGACCGAGCAGCAGATCCCATTTAAGATAAAGACATCTAGAAATAAGGCGGCATTTGCCCGGCGAACGGATAATACTGTCTTGTATGTTGAAGCTGCTCACCAAGATCAAGTAGAAAAAATCCTAGCAGGAATAAACCCTACGTTGTTAGATGAAGAAATTCCCCTGTTTACTAAGCCAGTGGGTAGAGGTGTCTCCTGGGCAGAAGATCCTGGAAATGTGTTCTACAAAGGGCTTACTGAAAATGAAATTAAATATATTCAGGCAAAAGACGTAAATGCACCTTCTTTTGGACAAGCTCGTGCTGAAGCGCTAACTGAAATATATACTGTGACCGGAGGAAAAACCGGTCCAGAATTTGATAAGATAAAACGGCAAATTTTTGAGAAGTATGGCATCAATCCTGACCAGCCCTGGCTAAATCTTGATTCTCGTTTAGGAGATGTGCCAATTCCACGGGAATCAGGGCCAAGGGTTAGATCAGATGTAATAGAGCCTTGTGCAGTTGCCGGCGGCGCCATTTACGGATTAGCTTCTTGTTCAGCGGCGAGAGCAGCAGAACCATTGCCAGCAGAAGAATTAGGTGATTCTACTCTTGATGAGATTGTTGGGAAAACGGAGGATATTTCCGGCGTAAGAATTAAAGAACCACGTTTTTTTGAATCAGAACCTCTTCTTTTGGAAAGAAAAGTAGAAACGCCTTCTCAGATCTCACGGGAGATTGCCACAGTAAAGGGCGGCTATGCTCAACAGAAGATCAACTTAGAGAAGATAGTACAACGTCATCCTACCGTGCAGGTGCAAGATGCTGAGGTAGCCTTTACCAACAAACTTGGAGAAGGAACTGTCGGCTTGGTATACGAAGCTGACCTTCCTGGGGTAGGAGATGATCTGGCTTTCAAGACTGCTAAAGCCTTGCCCGGTGAGCGAATATTGCGCGGAAATTTAGAGTCAAATGTGGATGGGCTTTTTATCGAATTTGAGAAAGCCAGGGAAGCATGCAAGCTGGTGCCTTGTCCTCAATATTACGGGATATACAAAGTCGACGGAGTTCCATATTTAGTTTCTGATAAAATAAAAGGGAGACACTTCTTTGATCTCACCGATGAAGAAGTAGTTCAATACTTTACTCCAGAAAAGATTGAGCTATTTACGCAGGATCTGGCCAGAGCGATAGATGCCGGCTGGAATCCGCATGATCTTCAGGCTATGGTCCTGACCGAACCGCATCACCTTGGGGGAAAACAATACCAAGCTGGTGATGTCTTGTTCGTCGATGTCGCCGATTGGAGTTTCAAGGAAGGAAGAACACCTGCACAAAAACAAGAATTGTTACAAGCATGGGTTGATAATGTCATGACCGCTCCACGTTCTGGAGCAGAGAACGCCCTAGCGTTTAAACGTGATCTGACTCCTGCTGCAGAAGCAGTCCAGAGCGCGACTCAAAAAGAATTATTGATCGCTTTGGATGCTACTGGCTACGATATTTCTCCGGAGGTGTTGGTTTACATAAGGCCAGGAGAGCACCAACTAAGAAGAATGTATGAGCAAGGGATTGACCCGTTACTCGTATCGACCAAGATTCCTGAAGCGAAAGCAGTACGCTTTAAACAAGAGCTGCCTCGCTCTGCCGACGTAGTTGAGAATGCTGACATAGCTGAACTGCAGAGAGCAATGCACGCTGCTGGTTATCAAGCTACCCCTGACGTGCTGAATATTATCAGAAATGAAGATAGCCGGCTGCAGTTGATGTATAAGTTAGGAATAGATCCTGAGAAAGTAGCGAAAGAAATGCCGGGAACGCATGCTGAACGATTCTTTGAAACTTCGACTGGTAAATACATATTTGATACCAAAACAGGAAAATGGGTGCAGCCGCGAGAAGGTCTAGTCGACACACTATTTGGAGATAAAGAAGCTGATGAGGTAACTGTAGCAATTCTAAACAAAGCAAGGGAAAAAGCAGGAGTGCCTAAAGCTCAAGCGGCAGTAATTCAAAAGGGTGATAATGCGTTTGAAATAGCCGGTAAGGATTATTACTTTGAAGAAGGAAAATGGAAGCAGAAAAGAACGTTATGGTTTGATAAGGAAGTTGACGATGCTGAAATTATTGCGCAATTAGATCAAAGCAGGGCTAGGTTGATAGAAGAAGGCCAGATAGTATTACCGGAAGTTAAACTTGAATCTTGCTCCGTCGGTAGAGCTGCGGTTGGAGGAGCTATAGCAGGCCTATCTATAGCTGGGCCTTGTTTACCCCTGAATCTACCTTCAGAAGAAATAGTGTTTGAATTGCCTCCTGCCGATCTTCCAGAGCCCAAAGTAGTTACAACTGTTCAAGGATACGAGGGAACAGTGAGTAATCTTTATGATAGTGTCGGCCCACAGAATGTTGATGAAGTGTTTCAAAATAAGTTAGAATTCCTTGGAGAAGATATCTATGGTGGGAAGGCGATTGCCTACATACACGACGATGGAAGGGTCCAAGTAGTCTTCCTCACTGAAAGTGATAAAACTCATCATAGGCAGGCTCTTGGAACTATAATCGGAGGAGAGAAAGGTGATTTAGTATATGATGGACAATATGATAATTATCTTATCGCTGACCTGCCCAATAGAGCATTCGGGTTTGAATTTCAATACGATAAATCTAAAGGAAAAATTATAGGTATGCAAGCTAGCTCCCAAATAACTAATATTCAGAAAGCCAAGGGAACTACTGGCTGGAAAATTTCTGATCAAGTGGTTGAATATGTGGAACAGGAAATGTTGGAAAAGATAGATCTGGATTTGATAGACGAATCATTGGTTGATCAACCTATCAATCAGTGGATCGACAAAGGTAGGCTTCCCACCTCGAGCAGCAGTAGCTAAAGAAATTAATCAAGAAAGGCGGATGAAATATAGTTCTCTAGAATCGTCATCAAAAATCATATAGGTTTGCGGAAGACCAAAGTAAAGGCCAACTCCTCCTGGATTAATCATATATTGTGAGGTAGGAGATAAATAATTTTGGTTATGATAAGCTATGCTTTCCTGTTTTATTTTACTTTCATCTTTGCTGAAAAGCATTGGTTTATGCGAATGTCCATATAAGTAGAATGTAATCTCCTGAGGCATTTTAATAAATTCTTCCTCTGCTTGTTTAGATGAAACTATTCTTTTCCCTGAAGGGGCGTGTACTAAGAAAAATTTTTTATCAACTATTAATTCTGAAGGCAGGGAAGAAATAAATTCAAGATTTTCAAGGGAGATTTTTTTTCTTGATGTCTCCCTATTGGCCAGAACTCTATCTTCATGATTGCCCCGGACAGCTAGACATCCATGCTTTTTTACAAGATCGATGCACAAGTTATCTTCAAAGGAGCTGCCATTTTGTACAATATCACCAAGGCAGAGGTATCGATCAACAGTTTGGTTAACTTCGTCAAAAAATCTTCGTAATGCTTTATAGTTTCCTTGTATATCTGAAAATATTGCGTATTTCATTTTTCTTATTTTTTCAAAGGATGCGGCACCCACACTGCATATGTCACTCCATTATTATTTAACACAATGGGAAAATTAGAGGAAAGTGTGTGTACCACGTCAGCTAAAAAAAGGACGGGTCTTTGTTTTTCTTTTTCTTTTAATATAGCGGGTAAGAAATAATCCCGTTCCCTCCTCACCAAACAGTCTATGGCTGCTAATACTTCATCTTCGTTCTGAGAACTAAAATATTTGTATTGATTTTCCCGCAGAGAATATAGATCATTCCCTTTAGGGGTTATTTGATGGGTTGCAAATACACGATTTAATCTAGGGTTAGTCACAGGATTAACTTGGCTGATCAATGGCGCTTTGCCATTGTAACCTTCGGCAAGAAATGAGTTTGTTTCAAATATTCCCTGCAATGCCAAGGCTTCAAGAAAGGATACTGTTTTATCCATAGATTCCTGATTGTAACCTATTAAAAAAAAGTCTGGTGTAAGGTTATTTTTTCTGAAAAGTCTATATCTATTGCATCTTGCTATCTCATCTATATGCGCGGCGAGATCAGAATCCCATGGTATTTCTATCGGAGCAATAGGCTGCTCCAACAACGATTTGTTTCTAATGACGTCGTTGAAAATTTGTCTGTATCGCTTGTCTCTCACTGCATTTGCAGGCAAACGAATTTCGGGTACCATCTCAATGCAGCTCTCCTTGGAAAAATTCTTTTCGATCCTGGACGTACTCCAGATCCATCTTTACTCGAAAATCAAAATGTGGATTTAACTCCAAAGCTTTGCGTAAATTTACTTCTGCTAGATGCAAGGTGTTGATGATAGGTAAATTGGATTCTATTGAGGAAGTTTGTTCCAGTTGTGCTATCTCTAAATCGGCTTTTTTAGAGTATGTCAAGCCAAGCATTAAGTACGGTTCGATCCAGTTAGAATCTAGACTTTTAGCTTGTTCGTATAATCCTGCTACTTCTTCAATAATTCTCAGATCGAGTTTTTCAGCACCCAACAGTAACGCAGTCGCTTTCCCATGCAAGAAGCGAGGGTTGTTATAATCTTGGCATAAATAAAAGACTTGTAATGCTCTTTCATAGTCTCCTTCATGCACGCATTCCATGGCTTCGTCAATAATTCTATCTGCCGTTTCTTTTGCCATTACGCTCTTTTTGAAGGATTTCTTTATAAATTTTACTAAATTAATCACTAACTAGTGAGTAAAACAATTTTATATAGTAAAATGGATTTAGACGTAAAATTATGAGTAAAGTAGCTCAAAAAGAGGTCATCGTGGTCTTGATATTAGCTTTATTTCTGGTTTCTTGCCAAAGTCCTACCTCTCTAGAACCAGCTCCAGAGGACGAGGCCAGCGTTATCTCCCTCAAATGTACACCTCATTCTGAATGTGTAGATGAGAATTATATGCGTTTTCAGGCTGAGAACTGCACTTTTGGGAGACCGGAAAAATGTGAACGAGGTTGTGTCAATGGCACCTGCCGACCTGCGGAAATTTGCACTACAGGTTTCAAATGTATAGATGATTTTCGCAGAGGATACCAAAAAGAAGACTGCTCTTTTATCAGCAAAAAAGATTGTGAATGGGGATGCTGGGAAGGGCAATGCCAGGAAAAACCAGCCAATATTTTTGAAAATGTTTCTGAAGCGCCGGCTCCAGAGCCTAAGTATTCGGCTATAGCAGAAAATCAGGAAGATGAAGAAGCAGAAGAAGAAAAAACCATCTATAATCTTAAAGTAGGCGAGCAACAACAGATTCAGATCAATGGAGTTCAAACCAATGTCAGCATTCACTTCTTAGAGCCGAATCAGGTTACCCTCAAAGTAAATGGCATCAAGAGCGACCCTATTGTAGAACAACAAAATTTTACCTACGAAAATATAGGAGCGACCTTCCAAATCGAATGGATCATCTTCCAATCCTACGCCGGCGGGAAGCAGGAAATTGGATATAGTGTGAAGTGAAAAGAGCAGAAATCTTATGGCTAAAGATTTCGCTACTTTTCACTTTAGAAAATCCCAAGTATAGAATTTTCTTTAAGTGAAAATTAGTTCAATAATAAGAGATAGGCAGATTTAAATATTAAAGAGTTCTAATTCTTTCAGAGGTGGATGACATGGAAATAACTCCAGCAATAAAATCTGAATTTCTCTCGTTTGATTCCGAACAAGCTGTGTCAGAAATGATCGGTCAATTACATAAATATGATGAGCGTCATGGCTTAATTTTTAAGAAAGACAAATATCTTGGCGTCATAGAAAAAAAAGGGTTACTACGATCTCGTTTAGATGTCACTAAAGCGAAAATACATAATTTTGTGCACCGCACTCCTCTTGTGAATGAGCATGCTGATGTGATTGAAACTGCTTATGCTTTATTTAAGGCCGATAGCGATTTTGTGCCGGTAGAAAGCAACAAAAAAATTGTCGGTGTTCTTTCTGCCTTGGATTTAGCGAAGTTAGCGGCAGATCTTCCAGAAACAAAATCATTCACTGTTGCTGACGTTAAATTAGTGAAAGGTGAGAAGATCGAAAAAGATGATCCCGTCAGCAAAGCTACGGAAGTGATGCATAAAGCTCGTGTCGATCAAGTTCCTATTTTTGAAGGGAAAAAATTGTATGGCATCGTCAGCTTCCGCGACTTGCTGCAGAAATATTTGGCCTGGGCTCCTACCAGAGAGACGTCCACCAAGTTTGAGAAAGTAAGCGGTGGCTCTAAAGGGTCAGAATCTGACAAGCCTAATTTAGCCATGCTGCCCATCAAATCGTTCAGCACCAATCAGAATATGCTTACCGTCTCTCGAAAAGCTCGTTTATCAGACGTAATTGGCGCAATGGGAAAGGCTAACATTTCCAGCGCCATCGTCATGGACGGAGAAAAGTTTGAAGGATTGCTTACTTTGAAGAACGTACTGCGTTTAGTAGGAAGCCTGAATATTCCTGAAAATTTCAACATCCGTTTTGTGGGCTTGAATGACGTCGGTTTGTTAGCTCATCAGAAAGAAGCAGTGCAGAAGATCGCATCCAACGAAGCCTTCAAGCTACAGCGGGAAATTCAGGATGATTTCTCCATGGTGGTGCACATCAAGGATCATACTAAAAGCGGCCGTGAGCGAAAGTATTCCATCTCTCTGCGTGTAGATGCCCCCGGACAAAGCATTACGGTTACCGAATACGACTGGCGCATTGAGACTGCTTTACACAAGACCTTCGATAACGCTAAGAATGCCTTGAAGCGGAAATTGAGAGCAGAGAAAAGTAGAAAGAAAGTGTTTTGAAGAGATTTTAGTTTTTCTTTCTTAAATTTTATATAGTGATAAAGAAATAAATGAGCATGGATTATAATCCCTTTGACCCTATTGAACGTGCCGAAGCTATGCGTGACGAGATTATTGGTCTGAGAACGACACCTGAACTTGGTTTTTTTAACACAGATTGGTATGTTAAAAATACTCAGCAGGGAAATTATCCGGAAACAGAAAAATCTCTGCTAGACTTTTTGTTGTTTAGAAAAAGATGGCATAAAGAACCACGGCAGACTCCTGAAGGTTACATCACTCAGTTCTTATCAAAAAATCACTTCCAGATTACGACCTTTAAAGATGCAGAAAAAGTGGGAGTTATTCGGGGCAACATTTGTTTAGAGTTTGCCATAGATAAGTATCAAGAAAAAGTATCGAAAGTAGAACTTGATAACGAAGTGCCTACAACATTAAAAGAAAGAACCTACAAATTAAGTTACGCAGGATGGAAATGGCAGAATGGATTATCACTTGGAGAGATTACCATAATCTCTAATCCTAATTTTATACATTTCTTAGATACTGGAAACAAATGGGACGAATATGCAAACGCATTCTCAAATCATTATATAAAACGTTAAGGTCTAATCCTTCTTTCCTTTCCCTTTACTTTTCTGCTTCATCCACTTCTCGCGGAATTTCTCAGCATTCTTGGTAGAAACAAAGCGGTACAACTTTCCATCAAGTTCCATCTCAATCACTTCGTCAGCATCCATCAAAGGCTTCCCGGTAAGCGCGTCTTTCCCCAGCTGTCCTAAACCAGCTGCTCCTTCCATAACTCCTTCTTCCCAGGGTTCAATCTCATCATCTTCTTCTAGTTTCTTGCGACCTTCTTCGGTATAGATATCCTCATCCTCATCTCCGAGATCCATGGCTAGCTCGTGCTCTTCTGAAGTTTCATCAGGCAAAATACCTTGTTCTTCAGCCGGATATACTTCTAATTCTTCATCGTCATTTTCCTCTTCTTTTTTAGAGGGAACTTTTCTTTTTACTGCCTTTTTTGCTGCTTTTTTAGCCATGTAATGTGAGTAGAATATAGGAATTTAAAAGGATTGTGGTGTAGTATCCAATTTATATTGTTCTCTTACTAAATCCATTTAAAATCAAACTTTTTTTGGCTTCTTTATGGGAAAAATTGTGACTTTTACCGGGTTTTCAGGGGTAGGGAAGACTACCCTGGTCAAAGAGCTGTTGCAAGATCCTCAGTACGCTTTGATACCTAGCGTAACCACGCGAAATTCCCGACTTTCAGACTTGCCTGGGGAATACGACTATGTGACTGACCTTCATTTTGATTGGTTAAAATGCTGGGATGCATTCCTTTGGGGTGTTTCGTTTGCTGGTAACAGGTATGGGACCACCTATGAATCGATCGATGCCGCGCTAAAATCTCCATTATCTTCCGTCATGATCCTAGTTCCACATGCGGTGAAAGAGCTCCGCAACCATGTTAGTGAGGATAATATCAAATCGTTCTACATCTGCAGTCCAGAAGAACATATTTTACGTGCCCGCATGGAACGGCGAGGAGAAATGCAGGACAATATAGAACGACGGCTGAAAGAAAGCAAAGGTTGGGACGAACAAGCGCAAAAATCAGGAATACCTTACATTTTTATTACTAATAACGGTACAGTTGAAGAAGCAGTAGAACTGGTTAGAAGCTATTTGAAATCAGATTAGAAGTAAAACCTACGGATTTTGGGCCATTCTTTGGATGATCTTTATAATCCTTGACTCTTATTGGTTGCTCCGCGTTTATCGTAAACTATAATCCACTAAGATTTTCTCTTCATTTTCATTCTTTCCAGCTTCAACTACTGAATTATAATTGTCTTAGAAAAGAAAATCATTTATGTAGTTTCACAAAGCGATGGATGAAAATGAAATTTGAGGAAAATCTTGCTGCAATTCATGGTTATCTCTGTGGTGATGGTTATGTCATTAAGAATCCTGAACATCAAAAGCACAAATATTACTACATTGGTTTTAGAAATACAAATGATATTTTGTTGAAGGATTTTCAGCAAAAGTTTAAAGCTGTATTTGGTCTCGAACCCCGTATCATCGAAGGCAGAAGCATACTTCAAAATAAAGAGATTTACTATATTTTAACCAAAGATTTCTCCTACTATTCTTACGAATGGAAAATGCCAGAATTATCAAAAGAACAAGTAAAATCCTGGTTACGAGCTTTTTTTGATTGTGAAGGATGGGTTGAAAATCAACCCAGAAAAAGCCGATTAATCGGTTTAGAATGTTGTAATGAACGCGGAATTCTTCAGGTTAAGGAAGAGCTCCTTAAGTTAGGTATCCCTTCGCAGCTGGCTAAGAAGAAAAATAGGACTATTTGGCGGTTGACTATTTGCGGAAAAGAAAATATCTTAAACTACCAACAAGAAGTTGGTTTTCTTCATCCCAAGAAAAAGCAAAAATTGGAAGAAGCACTTGCTTCGTACTTACCAATGGCTTCTACCCAAATCACTGTTAACAAGGAAAAGCTTTAAAAAAGCACAACTCTAATCCAACTTGAATTATCCATGGAAGAGCAAGAAGGTCAGCCGATTGGTCCTCCACCGGAATTAAAAAAGGTAAATGACACTACCTGGGAATTACCTGCTTCCTTCAAAAAAGGAATGCGTGTTCCGGCCAGGATTATTGGCACAAAAGAACTTATTGATGCTATGGATGCGGGAGTGTACAACCAGATTTCAAACGTGGCAAATCTGCCGGGAATCCAAAAATATGCATATTGCATGCCCGATGGTCATATCTTTGCTAACTAAGGGTTAGAAAGAGACAAGTGGGGCTACGGATTCCCAATTGGCGGAGTTGCTGCGTTTGATCCGAAGGAAGGCGGGGTCATCTCTCCAGGCGGTATCGGCTTCGATATCAACTGTGGTATGAGATTAATCACCACCAACCTTACTGTCAATGAAGTAAAACCTCGCATCAAACAGCTAGTTGATGAACTCTACAAAGCAGTCCCTGCCGGAGTCGGTTGCAAGGGTTTTGTCAAAGTCAGCAAGGAAGAATTCAAGGAAGTCATGAAAGATGGTGCCCAATGGTGTTTAAAGAAAGGCTACGCCTGGCCTTCAGATATAGATCATATCGAAAGCCATGGTAAAATACCTCAGGCTGATCCTAGTAAAGTATCTGACAAAGCCACTAAGCGAGGTTTTGACCAGCTTGGTACCTTAGGTTCAGGAAATCATTATCTTGAGATCCAGGAAGTTAAGAAAGAAAATATTTACGACCATAATGCTGCAAAGGTAATGGGCATCACCAAGCCCGGGCAGATAGTTATCATGGTACACTGTGGCAGCCGCGGTTTCGGACACCAGATTGGTTCGGATTACTTGAAATTATTTTTAGAAGTCATGCCTAAGTATGGCATTGAGATTCTGGACAAGGAATTAGCTTGTGCACCGTTTAATTCTCCGGAGGGACAAGATTACTACAAAGCTATGGCTTGCGCCGCTAATATGGCTTTCGCGAATCGGCAAGTTATCACTCATCAAATCAGAAAGGTATTCAGCCAGGTCTTCGGAAAGACGGCAGAAGAGATGGAGATGAACTTAGTGTATGATGTTGCTCATAACATCGCTAAATTAGAAAAGCACAAAGTGAATGGAAAAGAACGAGAATTACTCGTGCACAGAAAGGGAGCTACTCGCGCTTTTGGTCCTTCTCGAGCTTCAGAGCTACCAAAAAAATATGCGAAGATTGGGCAGCCGGTTATTCTTGGTGGCAGTATGGAAACCGGATCGTATCTTTTGCTTGGAACCGATGGTGCAGATGAAACTTTTGCTTCTACTGCGCATGGCGCAGGAAGAACGATGAGCAGAGCTAAAGCCAAACGAGAGATCCGCGGCGATAAATTGCAGAAGGATATGGAGAAGAAAGGTATTTACGTTCATGCTGTGACTATGGCTGGCTTGGCGGAAGAAGCCGGCGCGGCATACAAAGATATTGACGTTGTTGTTGATACTCTGGATAAAGCAGGTATTACTCGTCCAGTGGTGGCCTTGAAACCGATCGGGAACGTAAAAGGATAAGATACATTTTTATAGATATATTATTTACTTCTTTCCGTGATATGATGGTTAAAAATGTTGCTCTGGTATTGATTATCCTCTTAACAGTAAGCTGTGCGCCAAAAGTTTCCGATGAAATATTATTTTCACAATTAGAAAATTTATCCGATGAAGAGTTTGATGCGGTGATGGCAGAAGATAATGCTGCCTTAGCTGGCAAAGCTTTGGCTTACCGATTTACGGGCGAAAGTTCAAACAAGATTCGAGCAACACGGCAACAAATACAATCCTTGACTTGGATAAGCTGTTCTTCCAACCCAACCGGTGTCGATTTACGATATTCTTATGGTGGAATAAAATCAAGAACTCTTGCCAATAGTTGTTCCGAAAATCGGCTAGAAGAATATTCTTGTGACGGTAATAAATATACGCAGAAGACCAGTACTTGTGAGGTAGGTTGCTTAGAAGGAAAATGTCTGGCGGCCCTCGCAAAATACACTCCCGTGTATAACGGCTTAGTAGGATGGTGGGACGGAGATGATGTTGTTAGCACTACTGCAAATGATTTGGTAAATAACAACGATGGCGTATTATTCAATGGCGCGGTAAATGCTCCGGGAAAAATTGGAAAATCTTTTCTTTTCGATGGCCAAGATGATTATGTACAGATCTTTTTTCCCAATTTTCTTTCGAAGATGACTTTTGCAGCTTGGGTCAAGCCTGACCAATTTCCTCAATATTCTAGCTCCGAGCTAACTTCCCAGAACGGTCCTCTCTCTTGGCGTTTATCTGTTTCTCCTTCATCGATAGGTGGAATCAATAACATCATCTTTGAATATGATGATGGAAATACTCATAAAAAAATTTTAGCAGGGCTGCTGCCCACGCAGCAGATAGCAGGTACATTTCCAATGGTTGAAATCAATGCCTGGAGACATGTAGCATTTACTCTTGATCTTTCCACCAAACAAATGAAAGTATACGTAAACGGAATAGAACTTCCTATCGCTGCTGAAGAATATCTTACTCCTGAAGCGGAAGGATTCCAGAATATTATTTATCTGGGAACGAGCAGCAAAGTTGGACCTAATCCCGGAGTAGATGCTAAATCTTGGGATGGTTACGTTGACGAAGTACAATTGTATAATCGTGTTCTTTCCCAAGCGGAGATACAAGCTATATTTGGTTATCAACCTCTTCCAATACTAAAATCAGAAGCAGCTATCATTGTACAAAAATAAAATGTCTGCAGCTCTGTTAATCTTAGAATTTGTTGCCTTCTCTTTCTTAGGCTGGATTATTGATTCTGGGTATAGAAGTATTGATGAGAAAAAGTTGGTCAATGCAGGATACTTTAAGGGTCCGATTTGTCCAATCTACGGATTTGGCGGAGTGATTTTATTATATCTTTTCAAAAATGTAAATCATTTACCACTTATTTTACAGATACTATTAGGATCTTTTGCTCTGATTTTGGTAGAATATGTTGGCGGTATTTTTTCAGAAAAAATTCTAAAGATAAAGTTATGGGATTATTCTTCTTCACGTTTTCAGGTAGGTGGGCATATTGATTTGTTACATTCACTCTTTTGGATGGTGTTAAGCATCGTTTTTTACTTTACTCTTTACCCGCTAGCCTTACAATTAGAATCAATGCTTACCGTGCCGGAAATAGTTGAACTCCCTCTTTTATTGCTTTTTGTCCTCGGCGGGATCTGGCTTACCTTCCGTAAAGCTCCAATACAATTCTTGGACATCCATGGGAAGATGATGAATATAACGGTGCAGAAGTATAAAGAATTATATGCCCTGATCCGCAAGTATAATCGTTCTTCTCTGCGATCTCGAAAAAGATTGCAGCAGCTTATCCAACAACGATTGAAAAATACCAATGCTACTCTGAAGAAAATGCCGTTTAGATTGAAGTGATTTCTTATTTTCAAATGAAGACAAACTCTTTTAAACTTCTTTGTCTTAGAACAGGCCATGCGCGGCGCGACCAAACTTTTCCGTATTTTTGGCATTGATGTGCAGCTGCATTTCTCCTGGTGGTTTGTCTTTGCGCTATTAGCCTGGAGCCTTTCCACAACTTTTTTCCCCCACTATTTTCCGGGCTTTGAAAGCAGAACCTATTGGTTGATGGGAGTCATTTCTGTGTTGCTGTTGTTTATATCCGTCTTATTGCATGAATTAAGCCATTCTCTGGTTGCCAAAGCTAAAAAGATAAAAGTGGAAAACATCACTCTCTTTTTCTTCGGCGGGGTAGCGAGCATCGATGACGAAGATCTCAAGCCTGGCACCGAGTTTTTAATGTCTATCGCGGGACCATTATTCTCTTTACTACTATTTGGCATCTTTTATCTCATCTATTTCATAAATGGAAATCTCTTTTGGACTGCCATCACTTTTTACTTGTATCAGCTTAATTTAATCTTAGCTTTATTCAACCTGGTTCCTGGCTATCCTCTCGATGGGGGAAGAGCCTTCCGCGCGTTGTTGTATGCCTATTTCAAAGACCTCAAGAAAGCTACCCGTATAGCGGTTCTTGGTGGAAGAGCTTTCGCTATCTTTTTGATCTTATTTGGACTTATCAGTATCGTCAACGGATCTGGCGGCGGACTGTGGTTAATCCTATTAGGGGGATTTTTGTATTTTATTGCTGGAAGAAGCTATGAACAAGTGCTGATAAAAGACGCGCTCAGTAAGATCGATATAAAAAAAATAATGACGGCCAAGTATATCCTGGTTGATCCCTCTCTGCGATTCTCAGAATTTTTAGAAAAATATCAAGATAGCGATACGGATATTTATGTCGTAAAAAGCGCTTCTCTTTCTGGGATTTTAGATCTAAAAAATATATCCTCTATGCCTGCAAAGATGCAGGAAATGATTTCAGTAAAACAATTGGTTCTACCTTTGTCTAGGATAGATGCTCTCCGCAGCAACGATTCTGCCTACACCGCCTATAGGAAATTATCCGAACAAGATCTTGACTATTTGCCCGTTTTGGAGAAATCAAATCTGCTGGGGTTCGTAGCTAAAAATAAATTGATGCAAAAATTAATTTTAGCCCTGAAATTTGGTGTGGGAATGAACGAAAAGAGAAAGAGGAAATAGCGGAATGGTCTTTTCAATTAAAAGTAATATTTTAATAGTGCTTTTTTTTGTATTTGTAATTATATCTGGTTGTAAAGGTAATGCTCAAGAGATTGAGTTTAAGGAGTATCTTGCAATCTTTAACAAGCCTGCAACTTATAGCATCGTTTACAACGTCAGTGGTGATTATGCTTATGGAATAGCGTATCGGTATCAACGCGGTAAAGAACGGCTCCTCAGGGAAGACTTAATAACCATTAAGGGCCAAAAGTTAGAATTGATTTATGTAATTACTGATGTTACCAACCTACGTTCTAAAACTATCATGTGTAATACTAACGTCGACCAATGGGATTGTACTTCTTCTAGTCATCCCGAACTCCAAGGATATGATGAGGTTGAGTTGCTTAAGTTGTTAGAATATGATGTGGTTGAAATTCCCGGAAGAGTAGTTTTAGGTCGGCAAACAAGATGTTTTTTAGAGTATTCAGAAGATGAATTTTGTTATAATGAAGATGGAGCAATGCTCTATTCTCAATCAGGAGATAATCAGGTGTGGGTTGCTATATCTTATAGTAATACTGTAAGCGATGCAGATTTTAAATTGCCCGCTCCCGTAGTTGAATTAGAATAGGAAATTTTATATCCAAATAATTAAAAATAGCTAGTTTTTTTCAATTCTATGATTAAACAGGACCTGATCGCAGCCTTGCAAAAGCTTACTAAACATTCTTTTATAGAAATAACTACGCGAGGAGATGCAGCCATCACTGCTGCTCTTTCTATCATTCCTAAAAATAAAGTAGTCCTCATCCCTGAAGAAGGAGGTTGGTTAAGTTACCTCAAGCTTCCCAAAAAATTAGGATTGAAAGTGGTAGAAGTGCAATGCGATGATGCAAAAATAAATCTCCATAATCTTCAAAAAAAATTAAAAGAATATCCCTGCGGCGCGCTTCTCTATCAAAATCCCGGCGGCTATTTTGCTGAACAAGCCGTGAAGGAAATCTATAATTTATGTCAGAAAAATAATTGCTTGGTTATCATGGATATTTCTGGCTCTATCGGCACCAAGTTGTGCGATGGTGATTATGCAGATATCTTGGTTGGAAGTTTTGGCGAATGGAAATTAGTAGAAGCTAAGGGAGGTGGTTTTATTTCCTTTAAGGATGGTAATTTATTTGAAAAAGCGGGAAAGCATGCCGCTCTTTTAGAAGATAAAAAAATCTTAACTATGATATCCCAAAAACTCTTAGAACTTCCTGAAAGAATCTCTTTCCTGAACGGAAAAAGAAAAAAAATAATGGGAGACTTAAAGCAATTTGACATAATTCATAAGAATGATCTTGGTTTTGTTGTTTTGGTAAAATTTGAAAATCAACGGGAAAAAGAAAATCTTATAAACTATTGTAAAGATAATAATCTGCCCTGGACGGAATGTCCTCGCTATATCCGGCTGAACCAACCGGCAATATCTATCGAAGTCAAAAGGTTAGAATAGGTGAATAAACATGGCTCTACGAACCCCCCAATCTATGGATGAATGTATCTATTTTACCAACCGCTCTCTCGACAACGGCGAAGTCATGGCCTGGGTCTATAGGAAGGACTGTCCAAAATGTAAAAAAGCCAAGATGGGCAAGCCGGTAGTGAAAGGAAAAGTAAAGACCAGAGCCGACGAATATGAATGCCCGTCCTGCGGTTACAAGGAGCAAAAACAGGAGCACGAAGAAAGTTTGCAGTTAGAAGCTAAATACACCTGTCCCCACTGTGGAAAAGAAGGGGAATCGACCGGCCAGTACAAACGCAAAAATTACCAAGGCGTTCAATCGTATGTGGTTACCTGCCAGCATTGTAAAGAAGCAATTCCTTTGACCAAGAAGCTGAAAGAGCCTAAAAAAGGAAAGAAAGCATCTCCGCTTGAAGATGATGAATAATCTAGCTAAGTCATCAAAGGAAAACATTAAATAGTACTTTTTCTTTCTTCTAGTAAAAGAGGCAGTAGATTGGCTGGTAAAGGATTAAAAAAAGAGGTGGAGAAAAAGCCGATGCGGCATCATCCATTATTGGTTTCTCTCTTAGTGATCATTCTCCTATTAGGAGTAGTGGCTTATTTTGTCCAGCGAGATATGATTATAGAAAACATCGCCGGGGAAGCGATCCGTCAAAGTAAATTAAAAATAGCAACAACTGAGATAAGCATTCAGAAAAATGACCAGACTCCCACAGAGCAGGTTCCTTCAGGGCAAAATTATAAAACCACGACGGTAGTTGGAACTTGTAGAGAGATTCTCTATTTGGATAGGGGTTTAACTTTAGATTTTTATCACCAGAGTGAGTTTGACAAGCACAACAGTATCTTAAAATTAATCAAAACCGAGTGTAAGGATGTAGGCAGGACTCCTACAGATGGAAAGTGGGCGATGGGATGCCTTTACGAAGATGTTTTTAATCCTGAGGCAGAAAAAATCTCTTCTGGTTATCCGCTGTGGGGTGGAGATCCATATAAGACCATTGAAAGTTGTGTCTTAAAAGTTGGGGAAAAAATACAGCAGTGTGAATGTGTTGCAAAGATTCCTACCGATTGAGAATCTGATGAAAAAACAAAAATCTCGAAAACCTGGGCGGCATCATTGGTTTCTAATTTCTGTTTTTGTAATTATACTTCTGCTTGCTGTGGTTGCTTTTGTTCTTCAGCGCAGCACTAATATAGAGGCAGTGGCTGGCGAAGCTATCCGTCAGCGAATTCAAGACACAAAACAATTAGCCTTAACGGAAGAACAGGTGAAGATAAGTCAAGCAGTCCAAAAAGGGGAGGAAACGATTTTTATTGAATGTCCCCGCGAGTTGCTCCCTGCAACAGAGCAGCATTGGGGACTGAAAGAAGGATGGAAATTCAAGCCTTTAGAGAATGTAGAAGCTACTTGCAGCAATAACCGAATCTATTGTTATTATGCAAATAGCTTAGATAGGACAGACCAAATTATAACCTACCTTGACGTTTCGGGAGCTAAAAGTTGTAGCTTTTCTCTTGGTGGCGGCTTTAAAACAGTCGGGTGTTCGTGTACTATAGCCTAAATTTTCCCAATGATTTTTTTATATACAGCAACCTTTAAATAATTTCTTCATTTTTAAAGAATTGATGAAAACTGCTTCAAAATCTACTAAAACAGTAATCACTGCAGCACTTCCTTATGCTAATGGTCCGCTGCATATTGGATTTCTCTTGGAAGCAATTCAGGCCGATATTTACGCTCGTTTTTTAAGGCAATCACAAAAAGATGTTCTTTACATCTGTGCTTCTGATATGCATGGAACTCCGATAGAAATTAATGCTAAGAAAGCGGGGATGGAGCCAGAAAAATTTGTTGAAAAATACTGGAAAGAACACCAAGAAGATGCCGCTTCCTTCTTAATCTCCTTTGATAATTTTCATAAGACCCATTCCAAAGAAAATAAAGAATTATCAGAGCATTTCTTTACTGAGTTGAAGAAGAAAAAGCACATCTACATAAAAAAGATGGACATTATTTACTGTCCAAAGTGTGAACGAACGCTTCCTGACCGCTATATCCGCGGTACTTGCCCATTGTGCGGCACTGCCGACCAGTATGGAGATGTCTGCGAAGGCTGCGGCAGCGTGCTGAAAGGAACTGATCTGTTGAATCCGAAATGTTCCCTTTGCGGAACTACACCACAGATCAAAGCGAGCCCTCATTATTTTTTCAAGTTAAGTGCGTTTTCCAGCAAGCTCAAGAAATGGATCAACTCTAAACAGGCAGATTTACAGCCCGAAGTAAAAAACTGGCTCAAAGAATGGCTGGACAAAGGATTAGAAGATTGGTGTATCTCCCGTGATGCGCCGTATTTTGGTTTTGAGATTCCTGACAGCAAGAAAGAATGCGGCGAAGTGAAATACTTCTACGTCTGGTTAGATGCTCCTATCGGATACATCTCTTCGACTAAGAATTATTGTGACAAAACTAAAACTAAAAACTGCAAATGGGAAGAATACTGGAAAAAAGGTCAAGCACAGCATTTCATAGGCAAGGATATTGTATATTTTCACTTCCTGTTCTGGCCTGCTTTGTTGATGGCCATGGAGATGACTCTGCCAAAATTGACGGTACATGGATTTATCACTGTCAACGGCCAAAAGATGAGTAAATCCCGAGGGACATTTTTCACTGCGAAAGAATTCCATAAGCTGTATGGCGCAGAGCCGTTGCGTTTCTATTACGCCAGCCATCTGCAGCGGAAAGTCGCTGACGTAGATCTTAACTTTGATGAATTTGCTGCTGTAGTGAATAATGTCTTAGTGGGAAAATTAGGTAATTTTTGTTACCGATCTTTAACGTTCGCAGAAAAGAATTATGCTGAATTGCCTCTGCCAGCGGAAAACAAAGCAATGGCTAAGAAAGTATTATCTTTGTCTGAAAAAGTAAAGAAAAATTATCTTGCGCAGGATTATCATGAAGCAATCAAAAATATCTTGCTCATCACTGATTTAGGAAATGCTTACTTCCAGAAAACGGAACCTTGGAAAACCAAAGACGATCCCAAGACGAAAGCAGCAGTATCCTGGTGTGTTAATTTAGCTCGGAATTTAGCTATTTTGATCAATCCTGTTCTTCCCGAATTTAGCGGAAAAGTTTTCAGCGCTTTAGGAGAAAAGAATCTTTCTTTCGAGGATATCCATTTCAAATGGAAAGGCAAAATCAAAAATGTTCCTCTGTTAGTGAACAAAGTAGAGATCGTGCGCAAGGAAAGTTTTCCTCTACGTTTGACGGTGGGAAAAATCGTTGAAGTACTGGATCATCCTAATGCAGACAGCTTGTATCTGTTGAAAGTAGATCTAGGTAGTCTCGGAAAAAGACAGGTTGTAGCGGGGTTGAAGAAACACATCCCTAAAGAAAATCTGCAAGGGAGGAAAGCGGTCTTTGTTGCTAATATGAAACCAGCCAAGCTGCGCGGTGAAATGAGTGAAGCCATGATCCTCGCAGCTGATGATGGCGCTCGAGTGGCAATCTTAGAAGTCCAGAAGCTGAATCCTGGCGACGCAGTGCACTTTGAAGGCACGGAAAACAGACATGCAGAAATAACATTTGACGAATTCATGAAGATCAACATGACTGTACAGGCTGGACAGGTGTTTTATTCTGGCAAGAAGTTACTCTCCTCGGTGGAAGAAGTCAAAGTGCATGGCGTCAATGATGGGGCGAAAGTTAGGTAAAAACTAGTATTCAAATTATTGTAAATAAAAAAGATTATAAATAAAAATTCTTTTCCCCTGAGGATGAATGATGAGGATTGGCAGAAATTCTTTGAAGCACCAGAGATACGTGACTATGTCGCAATTTTAGAAGAAGTAGAAAAAGAAAATCGTGAATACAATGATGATTTACGTGCTAGAGCGAAAACACGTGAAGAATTAATAGTTAGTTTAGAATGCACCGTTTTGGAAATCCATGGTTATCAAGGTTTAACTTCTGTACATAGCGAAATGAGAATGGGGGAAAGTAGTCCTTATTACAATACAGGTCATACGTATCGTACTGAAATTAAGGTTCAGAGCGACACTTCAGTAGAGAAATTAGAATTCAAAGGTTGGCCTCCTCTAGAAGCCGGAGACCTGCTTCGAGCCTACATAATCAGAGGAGAACTGAAATATGAAAAAACATTTAGGAACGATTTTAATCATAATCTTCTATCTCATTGGATCGAACGAGACTACCAACAGGTTGAACATCCCATCAAAATCGAAAAGCTCCGCGACGGCAAAGTGGTAGCAACTTATCATAACTCTTAGAAAGTCGCCTCGGCCGCTTTCCTCGCCTTTTTCTCGCAGTATTTTTCAAGGAACTTTTGCTTCGCCTCACTTAGCTCAGAAAGCCTCTTGGCCCAGGCGGCGACTTTCCCCTAAAATAAGCTTGCGTTTTAGTAATCTTTATATACCTTAATTCTTTCCTCAATGCTGATAGAATGAAGCAAAAAAGAGGTAGTTCTAGTAGCCATTTTAGTAGTTTCTATAATCTTAGCAGCTCCATCCCGTCCAAACAAGGTCAAGTAACAATCTTTATCATCATCGGCATCGTTATCTTGTTCATATTTTCAGGGGTCTTGTACATCACTAAAGTTGCTACCAAAGAAGAATTAACTGCTGAAGGAGAACCCATTGTTGCTGCGGTTCCACAAGAGTTCCAACCTTTACAGATATATACCGAAAATTGTCTAGCCCAAGTAGGAAGACGCGGCTTACTTGTTCTTGGCCAACAGGGAGGTTACATTTACCCTGAATTAGCCGGCAAATATTCAGCCAACGATCCGACCAATGCCGATGGCCTTGATCTGGAACCGATCAAAGTTCCCTACTGGCATTATAACGTTCTGCCCAATGAAAATCCAACTGTATCGTATTCTTCCAAAAAACCAGCTTTATACAAGCAGGACGATCCTGAATTAAGCATAGAATCGCAGCTATCAAGATTTGCAGAAGAAAATATTGCAGAATGTTTAGCTGGCTACGATAGTTTTGAAGCAGACGGTTTCGTAGTCAGTGCTCCTGCATTGGAAGAAGGTTCTGAAGGCTTAAAAGAAATACAAGTTACGGTTGCTGACCAGAGCGTCAATTTCTGGTTGAAGATGGATGTGGAAGCCAGCAAGGGCGATGCCGAAATAGAAATGAATCAATTTTATGTACCTGTGCCTATTCGCTTGAAACAAATATATGATACAGCGGCAGAGATTGCCGCAGTAGAAAAGAATCACAGCTTCTTAGAATTACAAGCTCTGGATTTATTGACGGCGTATGCTGGCGTAGATTACAATCGTTTACCGCCCATGGAACAGATGACTTTTAATCAACCTGTCCCGGTGATCTGGGCCGAATCTGATGTCAAATTGAAAACGCAAAGTTTGTTAAGTTCTAATGTGCCTATGCTCCGCTATCTTGGCAGCACTAATTTCTATCGCTTTGAATATCCACAGCAGGAAGGAGTTACTCAGAACTTTAGAGATTTGTATCAAAAAAATTATGATAACCAGATTTTACCTCTCGAGGCAGCGCCGGGAATGGAAGTGAATTTTGATTACTTCGGCTGGGATACTTATTTCGACATGAACGATAAAGGAGGAAATATTGAACCAAGTATCTTCTATGGCCCTATGGTGCCGCCTATCCCTAAGATTCCGTTAGATATCCATCGCTATTATTCGACCTATGACTTGAGCTATCCTGTCTTGGTTACTCTTCGTGATCCAAATGCGTTAGAAGGACGTGGATTTACCTTTGCTTTCGCATTGGAAGCTAACTTGCGGAACAATCAAGTTCCAACTGAAGGCTATACTCAGCCTGCACCGATAGCAGCCTTGCAGGAAAGCATGGTCTGCGATTCTAATAAGCGTAATACACAATTAGTTAAAACAGTGGTCGTGGATAGCGCTACTCTTGAACCATTGGAAGCAGTGCAGATTGGATTTTCCATCCCTGAACAAGATGATTGCGACATGGGGGAAACTAATAATCAAGGAACGTTTGAAAGCACCTATCCTGCTGTCTATGGCGGAGTTGCTTCTTTCGTGAAAGATGAATATCTCACTAACTTTTATCCGGTTGATACCTATCGATTTAGGGAAACCCCGGGAACGATCGGCTACGCTGTTGCTGGATCGCCGGAATTAGTCGTTCCCATGCATAAAAAAGTGTTTGTGAACATGTCGGTGCGCAAGAAAAGTTTGGAAAAATGTATCGCAGATGAAGATGGCAAAAATAAAGAATGCTTCACCCAAGGATTGTTTGGAAGTTTAGGAAGCCCTATCTATACTTATTCTCCTGAATCATTGGATGAACAGCACAGCTGGTCTTTCTTGAATCTAGCTAAGCCATTGACCGAAGATGAAACCGCAGTAGTGATGTTGAAGCGTGTTGCCGATACTGTTCCGGGCATCTTTAGTGAAGAATTTTCTTCCGCTGCAACAGTGACGGGCAAAGGAACTGCTTCTCTTGAATTAGTACCTGGTGTGTACGAAGTGACTGCTTTAGTGACTAGCTCAAAGCAATTAATTATTCCCGAAGAAGAACGTTGTACCGGTGGCCTTTGGCTCCCTATACCTATTCCTGAAACTTGTTTTACCTATGAACAGCAAGTCTTGGACGAATTATTGCTAGGAAGATTGCAATGGGATAAACCTAAATCTTATTTGACTATTACTCCTGAACAATTGTATGGGACTGATAGAATAACTTTCAATGTGTTGACTTTCAACTTAGAAGGCGTTCCTGAACAAGAGCATGTTCGTATTATTGAAGATTTGAATGTCATGGCTGAGTTAGGAAATCTGTCACAGAAATTACGACCGGAATTAGAACCAACATTTGAATAAACATGAAACCGAAAACAAAGAGCATCTGGAACCTGGCAGCATTGTTTATGGTTATGTTAGTGCTGAGCATGCCTGTCTATTCTGCGAGTGCTTTGGCTGCCTCTGTACAGATAACTAAGAATGAAGGAGAAGCAGGGATTGAGCAGCATATCGATGCACAAGGCGACGTCTGGACCGTTGAAGCACTTATTTCGGGTGCAGGGACTAGCAATACTAGCGTCAAGCCGGAAGATGTGAAAATCAAAATCGGCGACAATCAGGCTTCGTTTACATCCTGTTCTCCAAGTACGCTTGGAGTATTATGTAAGTATATTAGTCCGCTAACTGATGGAATACAAGAAGGAGAATATGCCTTTCAAGTCATTTATTCCTTCCTGAGTGCAACCTTGAAACAAGAAAGCGCTTCTTCCGGTGATGTGATCAAAGCAGATGGATCCGCTCCGCAGATCTTCTTTTCTCCAGGAAAAGTGAGCCAGGGGAAGGAAGGTAAAGTAAAGCTTGATTTCACCGTCAATGACAAAAAGAGCGGAGTTCCTTCTGCCGGCTTGAAGAAGATTGACATTATTGATGGCGATACAGGGACAGCTCTGCAGACCATAGATCTTCCTGATGGAAAAGAGACGTTCAGTTATTTGGGTGACGGAGGATATGAAGGAATTTTACAAGCCAGCATGAGCGGCGAAGGTACCAAGAGATTAAAGATCCGTGCTGAAGATAATTTAGGTCATGTCTCTTTTAGCCCCTCTGTATCATTCTTTGCTGATTTTGTCAAGCCATTAATTGGGAATAATCTTAACTTTACGAAGTATGGACAATTTATCGGACAGTTCGCTTCCTCCACTGATATACAAGTTGATGTAGTAGAGAAGAGCGTGCCGACCGTGCAAGGATTTTCGCAACAAGCTGATCTTGACGGAGATCAAGCAACCTGTGAAGCTGATGCGGATGTAGATGATCTTTGGCATTGTACCTGGAGTAATGTGAAGGTTAATCCGGCTGGAACAGTAACTGTATTAGTCAAAGTTACGGATGAAAAAGGAAATGTCGCGGAAAAAAGCTTGTCCTCAACCTTCGTCGTCGATAATAATCCTCCAAGCATCAAGTTCTTTGGCACCGTTAAACAGTTTGAAGGGAAAAGTTATCTGAAAAGTGGTGAGAACACAATTATTTTACAGGCTGAGGATCAGGGAGCAGGGATCAGCAAAGATGGCGTCCGTGCAAATTTAGCTGGATTTGGGTTAAGCAATCTGGCAGAACCAAACGAATGTGTAGAGGATGCTGGCGTTTTAGAATGTTATTGGGATGTTGATGAAGAAGTTAATGAAGGGGTGTTGACCTTCGGTTTATCCCGTTTCCAAGATAATGTCGGCAATGAAGGCCTTGCTGCAGAATCTGAATTTGTCGTAGATAACACCGGTCCAAAGGTCGAGTCTTTAGAAGTGTTTGGAACTTCTGAAATTGGTGATAAGAATTATTTCCAGAGCAATGATCGATTTAAGTTGGTATTGAGAGTTTCTGAGGCGAGTGGCTTGCGCGTCTTAGTGAATGTACAAGATTTGTTATTAGACGCTGAAAATGTATATCCTGCGAATGACTTTATCGATGAAGACGGCTGGGTTATCTTTACTGAAGAGGATTGTACTCGCGCAGAAGGACGATGGGAATGCGCTTTAGAAACTGATCCGATCAAGAGCGGTCCTGAAACAGGTTTAGAAGTTGACGTTCGCGTGCAGGACACTGCCGGCAATGATGCAGTCAGCTGGCCTGCGCCAGAAAACGAACCGAAGAATGTCAAGAGATTCCGTAGTAGCAATGAAGAAGCGACTATCACTATCGATTTATTAGGTTTGACTACAGAAGAGAATCCCGATTTCTGGGAAGTGCGCAAAGTTACTCCTCTCGGCGGAGCAGGCGCCTTTATCGATTTGGACACCACCCAGTTGACCTATACTAGGCTGCCATTTAAGATCGCGTTAGGTGCTGATGTAAATGATGTTCGCGCATTGGATATCGAATTAGTGAATTGTGCTGTTCCAGAAGTAGAGGAAGGAGAAACTGCAGCAAGTGCGCCAGTCATTAGCAGAGCAATATTGTATGGTGGGGTATCTGCTGTCGGAGATTATGCTCCTAGTCCAAATGTCATTATTGAATTTGAACCGTTTGATGGACGCAGTATGTTCCAGATCGGTCAGAAAGAAGAAACTGAATTTGTCAAACAGGAAGTTGAATATGTATGTACTTTCAAAATATTCTCACAGGTAGGCAAGAATGCAGTCAGAGCAGCAGAAGTGCAGCAAGTTACCGTTGTTGTGCCGTTTGGATTTTCTACACTTGGCGCACAGGATGAGAATTTGGATCAAGTCATCCAGGAAGCAAGGGATGATATCAATGCAGCCTGGGATGTTATAGGTGTGATGGCAGAGGTGTTGAAGTGGCTGGATTATCTGATACAGATATACAATATAATTATGAAGATAGTGGAAATTTTTGAAGGCCCTGCCAAGACCGGAACTGAAGCATTAAAAGCTAATCCTTACGGGGGAGAAGCGCAGAGGATTGCTGCTTGTTTCGGATTCCATAGTGGAACCACCGGCGCAAAATCTGGCGGAGAAATATTTGATGTTATCCTTGAAGTGTTAACGTGCCGACCACAAAGTGGCGGTTCCTTAGGTTGGTACAGCCAATGGCAGGCATTTATCTTAGAATTGTATAAAGTAGAAAGATTAAAAGCGCCCGGCGATCCTCTTGCTAAAGGCTACAATCCTGGAGAAGATAACTATTCTCATCCAAGAGACATACGAGATAATCTGTTCCTCTCTTTTGCAGGATTATGTATCCCAGGCATTATCAAGAATCTTGATAAGTTTAGGCAGATCAAATGTCGTAAGATTGCCTGTTTAGAAAATGAAGTACGTTCCGGATTAGCAACTGTAAGTATGTGTGAAGAATTAGAAGATCTACTGGTATGTAAATATGTAGTAGGAGAATTATGGTATTTGATTCCATTTTCTCAGTTCTGGGATGAGGTTATTGGTGGATTATCGAGAGCGTTAGCAGATCCATTTGCAATACTTCACACTGTAACGGTGGTCACTTGCGGTATCATATGTGCTACGAGCAATACTGCTTCAGGTGGTTGTACCTATGCTAATTACATCTGGGAGATCTTTGGCACTCTGGAACAGATTGTTGGTTTCGTCACCACGGTGGTAGAAGATTTCAAACAAGGCGGATTAAACTATTGCGACTCAGTCGGCGAGGATGTGATATGAAAGCAGCAAAATTAACCACGATCTTTGTATTATTCATGTTGTGTAGTTCCATCTTCGCCTTTGCCCAGGAAACAGATCCTTACGCAGATGAACCTGTTGAAGAATGTAAGCTAGGATGTAAGATCTGGCAATTCCTTTTCGGAAGCAAAGAAGCCCGAGCAGGAAGAGCGTGGTTTGATCGAAGTGATGCCTTGGTGGGAGAAGCGGGAGCGACCCCTAAGGCTGAAGACGAAAAATTATTAATCGACGCAGGTGCAAAAAAACAGAGAGATGGAACATATTTAATTACTGTTGGTGCAGATAAAACATTCTTCCGCTTCCAGAATGGTAAATGGCAATGGGCAAGTGAGAAAGAGAAAAATGCCAACACTTGGTCAGATGCCGGAAAGAACCCTTGGACAGTTGAATCGGCCCATCCGCTTGCAAAGGTAAATGAACTTAGCTCTAAATTAGGCGGAATACCCTCTGATTCTGCTCCTACTCCAGCAGCATCAACGATGACTCCGGAGCAGCAAGCTTTAAACCAAAAATATGTAGAAGCGAAAGAAAAAGGAGATCTTGGTGTATTAACAAACTTGTGTACTGATTATTCTAAGGCCTGTGTTGCGGCAGGAAACATCCATTACAAAAATGGAGAATACGATAAGTCTTTGCCATTACAGCAACAAGCATGTGCTGCAGGTGATAAAACCGGTTGTCTCAATGTAGGGACTCATTATGCTAAAGGAAATGGAGTCCAGCAAGATCAAAAAACGGCATTGCAATTTTTTAACAAAGGATGTGCGTTAGGAGACGCTCGAGCTTGCGGCAATGTTCAGTCTGTCGAAGATGTGTTCGCAGAAGCAGGATTCGCTGGCAAAGGTCCTGGCAGTGAAAACTATAAAGCCAGAGAAGAAGCGTATAAAAAGCTTATCGGAAAAGATGATTACAAAGGCGCTCCAGAACAAAATGGGTTATTGCTAAATGCGTTAAAAGAAGGAACAGTCACTGTTCCTTTCAAATCAGGAGTAAAAGCAGGTTCCCAAGCAGAAACAGATCGGGTTAAAGGAATTCTGGAATCTTCCCTCGGTGCAAGTTATGCAGATCTTGAAAAAAGTGTGGGAAAAGTAAAAAGTGTGTATGAAAGGCCTGGTGCAGGAGTATATGTCATCTCTGGATTGGGCGGTGAAGTAATCGTAGATCAGAAAGCAGATGAAGATGGTGTGATAACTGCAAAGCGTTTCGAAAGCTCAACCAGCAACAAGATTGTAGAAAGATATGTTGTTGTTAATGGGCAGATCGTCGCAACCCAAAAAGAAGCAGGTGGGGTTGTAAAGGTCGGCGAATCAAGTTATACTTTACCAAAAGGAAAAATTCTCACTAATGCTGATACTTTAGGAGAACTAAAAGAAGGAATCCAATTACCAGGAAAAGAAGGAGAACCATCAGGAATATTGAAATTAAATGACGGGGTTTTCACCGCCATAAATTATGAAGAAGAGACCATGCAGCGAATTAATTCTAAAACCAAGGAATCTACTAATCTGAAAGGAGATTATTATCGTAAAGGTGTTTCTGGATGTAAAACCGATGGTGGCTGTTTTGTGGAAACAGGCGGGGAAGTTACACTAAACATCGACGGAAAAGCACAAAGTTACCTAGTAGATTATGAATACAATAAGCCTTTCGGAGCTGATCGTACATTACAGCAAAAAGAATTATTTGATCCTGGCACGGGCAGAAAGAATGGTATTGTGCTTGTAGATGGAAAAGGAGAAACCAATGCCATAATTACTAAATCTGGAAAGAAAACTGAGCAGGGGGAAGTAATCTATCAATTGCAAGATGCTAAAACTGGAACAACTATTGAAGCTAAGAAAGTAGGGGATGATTGGAGAACTGTTACCAGCCCTACTAGTCCAAAATTGCAGGATGCTAAAACGAAAGGAGAAACTGTAGCGAAAAATTTAGCAGATACTCAACGTAAACTTGAAGAAGCTAAGACTAAAGAAGAAAACCTGAAAAGTGAATATGCGACTGCGAAGCTTCAAGGTAATAAGGAAGAGGAAGCAAAGGTCTCCCAGCTTCTTGCTACGGCGCAGGCTGAGCGTAACACTCTGGAAAACAAGGCAGGGAAGTTAGGTGAGGAGCTAAGCAAAATCAACGCTGATATAACCAAAGAAGAACAAGCTGCAAAAGAAGCTGAAGACAAACTAACTAACACGTTAAACAGCAAGGAAAACAAAGAAGCATTAAAAGAGTTAGAAACTGAAGAAGTTCTTGCTACCATAGATGTCGCTATCCAATCAATTTATTCTATTACTAACAACTTCAAATCCTATCCGGCTATCAGTAATCTCTTATTCGGTGAAGCAGACTTTTACAAAGACTGGCGCAGCAAGTGGGATAAAGCCTTCGCACCATTATTAGCTTCCAATTGGTTCCCGTCTGCTATCTGCGAAAATAACGCCTTGCACTGGCAGGATATCGAACCAGAAGGTAAAGCAGTTATCAAAACCACTTCCGGAACCTATCAAGCGGTAGCCTCCATCCAGATGGAACGTTCTCCTGAAGCGTCACCTATCCTCTGTCATAAGAACCCAGACGAAGAATCAGATGAATTATTTATCTGCGACAGCAGACAAGTATGTGTAGATGATACATTCTGTTATGCAGATCAAGACCGTGATAATGAACCAGACAGCGATGAACCATTAAAAGGATATTTCTATAAAGTCACTTGGGCAGTCTCTTCACCACAGGACGAAGCCTTCACTCCATTGGTAGACGAAAATGGAGTCGCAGTTTCCTTTAACGTATTCCTTTACCCTGGAGCAGTACCGATGTATAATCTCAACGGGAATATTGCTTCTCCGATCCAGTTACAGAACGGTGCATCGGATAGGGATGCCATCATAAAGTATTCGACTAATGTCTATGATCAAGCTTGCATACGTTGGAATCAGGCTCCCGTGAGCATCAATATTGCAGGAAGAGATGGCGTAGCAGCAGGATATGGCGCTATCGAGGATGTCTGTTTCAACGTCGTCACTTCAGATATCGGTAAAGTCAACTGGGAACGTTCAGGACAAAGTGGAGCCAGCGTCTCGGTCAGCAGCGGACAAGTAACGAAGAATTCGGATTGGTAGAGAAATCATTATATAGTTAAAATCTCTCAATAGGCCATGAATAAAAATATCCAACCCTATCTCGACTCTTTCAAACTAGGAAAACAGTTTACAACAACCTTTCTGACCGATTTAGCTACTCTTTCCATCATCATTTTTACTTTCATCTGGTTTTCCTCCTACACCCAGCAGCGTTCCTTAGAGTTGCTGCAGGGAAGAACTACTGCAGAACTGCAGCAGATGCTCTTATCCTTAAATCCGGAACAATTAGCACCTTTCTTGACTTCGCTAAAATGGTTCCTTATCACTTCCTTAGTGGGATTGGCATTATTAGTAGTAGGTTCAGTTTTCCTCTATTCCTATTCTCAAGCACGGAACTGGAATTATCTGCACGGAAAAAAAGTTACCAGCAAAAATTATTGGCGCTGGAATCTGCTGAACCTTTCCTTGCTGGTACCACTCTTGCTATTCTTAGCTACATTATTGGTCGTAAAGATCATTACCATGATTGTACTTAATATCCCGCCTAAGCTCTTTCCTGTTTTTTATCTTACTTATAGCAACCTGATGGAAAATATCCGTCTGATTGTTGATGGCACAGCCTTATTTTATCTTGTGGTCTTATTTATGGTCATCATCTTTTTCATCTACAACCATTTTGTCAAATCCTACCAAGTCTGGAATTCTATCGGCGCTGGATTTAGCACCTTTAGAAAACAATGGAAAAAAGTATTATTTCTAGTGCTGCTGGCTACAGCGAGTGCGTTACTGGCAACAGTTATCCTCCTCCCTATCAAGAAAGCCTTGCTCTTTTATCCACTCTATTCTACCTTATTGAATGTTCTTTTGGCAGCGTTCTTCCTGGCCTGGCTGCGCATGTATGTCTTCAATGGCGTTCTCCATGGACATCAGTAAATATATCCACAACGGAACGCTCCAAGTTAAGGTGATTCCTCAGGCTGGCCGGACTGAATTAAAAGAGGAAGACGGGAAATTAAAATTATATTTGAAATCTGCTCCAGAAAAAGGCAAAGCAAATACGGAATTGATAAAATTTTTTAAGAAAGAATTCAAACTTTCAGTACGCATAAAATCTGGAGAGACTAATAGGGAAAAAGTGTTAGAAGTTGTATAGCTCCTCGTCAGTAATAATGAATTTTAATTATTATTTCTTATTGCCTAAATGGTTTTAAAGAAGTTATTTTTCATTCTTTGGGATGGATGCATATTTAGAAATTGTTCGGAAAGTTCTCAAAGAAGGTATCAAGAAAGAAAATCGAACAGGAACAGATACGTTAACTATTTTTGGTGAAAAATTTGAGCATGATATGGCCAATGGTTTCCCGTTGCTTACTACTAAGAAGATGCGTTATGAAGGAGTATTTAGCGAATTGGAATTCTTCATCAAAGGCTTGACCGATAAACGATGGTTGCAAGAACGGAATAACCACATCTGGGATGCTTGGTGTAATCCAGAAAAAGTGCCTTATGGACACGATGAAGAAACGTTGTGTAAGATGGTTGAAGAACCTGATTTAGGTCCCATATATGGTTTCCAATGGAGGCACTTTGGTGCGGAATACAAAGGCTTAGGAATCGATTACCGTGGACAAGGAGTAGATCAATTAGCTCAGGTGGTAAACACAATTAAGAAGAATCCTCACGATCGGAGGATGATTGTTTCAGCTTGGAACCCTACGCAGCTGCATCAAATGGCTTTACCGCCCTGTCATTATAATTTTCAAGTTGATGTTGTTGATGGCAAACTTCATTTGGCCTGGAATCAACGTTCTGTTGATCTGATGTTGGGTTTACCATTTAATATTGCCAGTTACGCTACTTTACTGCACTTGCTAGCAAAAGAAACAGGAAATCAGGAAGGAAAGTTAGTAGGTAATTTAGGTGATACCCAAATTTATGAAAATCATATTAAAGGAGCAGAAGAACAACTAAGCCGAAAACCGTATCCCTTACCAATTATAGAAACAGAACCTTTCACATCCATCTTCGATTGGAAGTACACTGACACAAAAGTTCTTAACTATCAGCATCATCCTTTCATAAAATTTCAAATTGCAGTCTAAAGGAGGAAAAAACATGAAACAACCAGAGATAATTTTGATAGCTGCTGTATCAAGAAATAATGTTATTGGGGTAAATGGAACGATTCCCTGGCAGGAGGATAGAAAAAACAACGAACTGCTGGTTAAAGAAGATTTTAAACATTTTAAATCATTAACTGCAGGCTATCCAATTATAATGGGCCGAGTTACCTATGAATCGATTCCTAAACGTCCACTTCCCGGCAGGCATAACGTTGTTCTAACCAGTGATAAGTCCTTCAGTGAGCCGGGAGTATTACGTTCTTCAGCTCTGGAAGATGCTCTCGACGTTTTAGAAGAACGAAGCACTTGGAAAGATGAAATAAAGTACTCCAAGATTTTCATAGGTGGTGGCCAAAAAGTGTACGAAGCGGCAATGCAATATGCTACCTCCCTAGAAATTACTCATGTCGATCAACATGTAGAAGGGCCGCAGATGCGTTATTTTCCAAAGATAGATCCTGCTCTATGGAAAGAAGATAAAGATAAAAGAATTGATAGGCAAGGATATTCATTTGTAACCTATGTGAGAAAGTAATTGTTACAAAAGAGGATGGGATGATGGATGGCAAGTTTATCGTACTAGAAGGGATAGATGGCGCGGGCACAAGCACGCAGGGGCCACTGCTAGTAAAACATCTCTTCGAAAAACTGAAGAAGAATGTTCCTGTGCTTACTCGCGAACCCACTGAGCTTTCTCCTTATGGAAAGGAATTGCGCCGCCGCCTGAGCGGAAATTTACTCCCAGGGGAGAATGTAATAAACGATCCAGAATACTGGGCTTCTTTGTTTATCAATGATAGGAAATGGCATCATGATAATCTTATAGTTCCTAGCTTACGCTTAGGTTTACAAGTTATTTCTGATCGCTATAAACTTTCTACCATTGCCTATCAGTCTGCTCAGGGCAGAGATATGAATGACTTGATTCAACGTCACCAACATCTACGCAATGCCGATCTGACTATCTTTTTAGATACACCGGTTGATGTTGCCCAACAGCGAATGGGAAAGGATGTCGGAAGAAATAAAGAAGAGTACTTTGAAGCTCTTACTTTCCAGGAGAAGGTGCGCGAGAAATATATGCATGCGGCGCAGATCTTACAGTTTAGAGAAAATATTGTAACCATTGATGGCACCCAATCAATCGATGCTATTGCCCAAGAAATTCAGAAACAGGTTAATACTCTCTACGGATATCAATAAATCATTTCTCTTCTTTTTCCTCTTTAACTTCACTGAAGAATGCATCTAGCTTCTTGCATTTCTTCTGCGCATTGAAAGAAATTTTAGGACTATCTTTAGACAAAGGTCTATCACCTCTTTTTGAAATACAACATCTATCGTAGAAAAAGGAAAGTTCTGAAGTATATAAAGACTGTTGATATGGAAGATATAGAAACTTTGAATAGAGTTTAGATATATATTATAATTCAATTATTTCAAAGTTTCTAAGATAATTTTGAATATTTTTTCAAAATTATCTATACTGTTATGATTTGTTTATTCAAAAAAAGAAACTAGAATGTATTCACTGTCCTCTATCTATCAGATCCATACTCAAATGAGAATCAACTTCTCCACTCGTAGCATTGATCTTGATGTTGATAAATTTCAAATCGCGAGTGATGAACGTAAAGTTCCACAATGATTTTCCTTCTAAGTTCTGTAAGATCACAAAACCGTCCCCTCGTCCTGCCTTGGGAAACAATTCTTCTACATGTTGTGCAAATACATCTACTGCCTTATCAAAAGTAATCTTTACCGAGGTTATTTCCAATTCTTCTACCCTCTGTTCTGGTTTTTTGAAAACTTCATCTTCATTTTCTTTGACACTGATAGTGTCGCTGAAAGCAAAGACGGTCATCCTCTCCGAATCAGCGTCATAAAACCCAATTTCCCAATCGCTCTTCAATTGACAATCAGCTGAAATAGGACAAAAAAAATGAGAAAGATATCCTTGAGGATGTTTTTTCTTCCAAGATTTGTAATCCTCACTTCTCTCAATCTTAGCCAGCATCTCTCTGGGTGAAACCATTACGAGTACTCTCTCCAAGTATAATTACATTTGGTACATTTAAAGAATCTAGTTTCTGGTTCGTCAGCACCGCGAGTTTGCTGGGTCCAGAAATACGCTATCTTATTATCGCACTTAGGGCAAGGCGTTTTGATCTTAGGATTAGTCTCAACTTGTTCAACTACTTCAATCTTCTTGCTATTCTTTACTTTTTCCTTTATTTCTGCAGTCTCTTCGTCAGGAGCTTTGGTAAAGCCGCAGCTGCAGAAAAGGACTTTCTTCCCAGCCTTATCCTTTGGCCGCAATATTGAACCACATGTAGGACAGAACATATATATCACCTATTATATCTTAACCATCGTTATTTTATCCAGAAATCAGCTGCTTCTTTATATAATTTATCTAATTGGAGAGGCATAAAGTATTTATACCTAAGGATTGGGTCAAAGAGGATGGACAAGAAAATACGTTCCTTGGTCAAAGCTTTGGAAAGAGAGTACGGCTGTCCAGTACAGGTTTCTGTGGAAAGGCCGAAAGAAACTGAGCAAGTGTTAGAAAGGGATTATAAGCATCTCTTCTATCCTTTTGAAAAAAAAATCTACGGCGCCATGGAAAAGAGAGCTTGCGAGGTACTTCCTTTACCCACAGATGTTCACGAAATCAAGCATGATCTAAATTCACTAATTGGAAAATACGATTCTTTAGGCCAACTTAACCATAAAATCAGGAAGATTCAAAAGTTAGAGTTTTTTTGTTTCCACGGTTTAGATTTTGATGAAGGATTACGAAGCTATCTAGCAACCAAATATGAAGTTAAAGAAAAGGTGGTAGGCATCGCGCATGGCGGTAAAGCTGATTGGTATACTGTTGATGGCGTGGAAGCTGATCTGGACGATTGGAAAAAGAAACGGCCAGATCTCTATAAAGAATCGGTGCATTATCTTGAAAGCAATAACGTTCCCTTTTGGTATCATCATCTTGTAGCTACTCCTCATGGGGTTTATATCAGTGAACGTGGAAATTTTGGCACCTACGGTGATGATGTTTTAATTCCTTATTTTGGCACTAACGATTTAGAAAGTGTTGATTTAATCAAAAAAATTGCTGAAGTTAAATTAGAACTGCTCAAATGACTTTATCTCTGAATATTCCAGCCTAAGGGTCTTACTAAGTCTACAAATAATATCTTTACCCAGCCTAAATACGGTACTCGTAACACCCCTTGGCCATAGATCCTGTCTTGGATAATCCGTTCTTCGCCGCCTTCTCCAGAGATAATGCCATTGTTATGGTCGCCTTTAGTTTGGTACAATTTCTGGTCGTCTTCTTCCCATACTTTGACTACCCGATGGATCAATGGCTGTGGCCTATTTCCTTGGAAAATAAGAATGTCTCCCACTTCGGTATTCTCTTCATTTGCCCGCCAGAGGATGATCACATCGCCTTTATCAAAACCATTCTGGAAAGGGAATCGTTTAAATTGCTCCTTGCTGATGCCTTGCTGCTCATACCAACTTCCACAGACTTCCCAATAATTATCGAACGATTCCTTAAAGTCTTGTATATAGTTTCCACATAATCTTCCATCATGCAGCCCATGCTCCATACTTTCGCTGACTACCGCGACGATTGGAAAGCTTGTTCCTAACACTACTCCAAGAAGAGGATAAAGAATAAATCTGATCACTAAGAATGCCACTGCTACATTAGCCACCCAGCTAGTTAGGGAATCATCATGCCAAAAGAAATTCCAGGCTTTCTTGAGTTTTCCGTCTTTATCCATGGCTTACTTATTCTTCCTTGCTTTAAAAAGCTTTTTATAACATAGAGTTTTTAGTATCTTCATGCTCGATAAAGAAAAAATCATTATTTTAATTCAAGAAATCAAGAAAAAAAAAGAATTACAAAGCATCGATGATGATTTTGTAGCCGAACATATCCACAAATATCTGCAACAAGAACCTAAAATCGCTAAAGCCTTGCAAGAAAACTTCCATCCTAAATCTAAAGTGTATGCTGCTCTGATCAAACAGGTCCGCTCCCAATTACGCAGAGTGTACGGATTATTCCGTGATAATCCAAAAGAGCGAAAAGAATTAGTAGGGGAATTGCTGAAAGCTCCGCTCTCTAAACGGACAGCAATTCTTCAACAAATACTCTCTACCCATTCTTCTACTCAAGAGCGTTTACCTATTTACGAAAAGTTATACTCAAAGATATTTTCCATCACCGAAAAACCAAAAATCATCCTTGATCTCGGCTGCGGCATCAATCCTTTTTCATTTTTCTATATGAAATTGAAAGAATGCAATTATCATGCCTATGATATCAATGAAGAAGAGATCAAATCGATCAACAGCTATTTTGAACTGTTGCATACAGAAAATTCTTCTTTCAAAGGTAAAGCCATAGTTGCTGATATTCTCAAGGTTATCTTTCCACAAGCGGACCTGTGCCTCCTCCTTAAGATGACCGATGTCATCGACAAAGGTAAAGGGCATAAAAAAACAGAAGAATTGCTCAAACGCATCCCTGCGAAATATATCGTGGTGAGTTTTGCAACCAAAACCATAAGCGGCAAAGAGATGACTGCACCAAGACGAAGCTGGATGGAATGGTTATGTAAACGTTTGGGATGGGAATACACTATCCTAGAATTTCCGAATGAATTGTTTTATGTAGTTAAGAATAACCATTAAGATTCTATCTTTTTCCTGTTAATTTACTCAAGTTCCTTATGCAAGAATCTAACGATTTTTGATATTGTGGAAAGATGGCCCGAAAATCCATGGCCAAATCAACGAATTGATCATTAAGATCTGGATCAATTTCTTCACAGACGCCTCTTACTCTGACTATTCTTGGTCGATGTTCGCTGTAAATCGCTCCGCTCGCATCGAAGAGATAGTGATGAGTTTTTGGAGGTTGCTGTTCGGAGAACGAAGCATGCCCAATGGTCGTGATTCTATGCCCCTCTACAGCAAAAAACCCTCGGACTGGATCATTACCTTGAAGTAGCGTTGGTCTATAGGATACATCAGTCCAGTATCCTTCTTGGACCAACTCGGGTATATTGTGATATTCTTCCCAGTTCATCTCTTCCCACCAATCGTAACTTAATACTGCAACAATACTTCTACTTCAGGACCAAAGATGCCTTTCAGGCTCTCAAACAATGATTCCTTGACAAACACTCGTTTAGGGAATTTTGCCTTGGCTAATTCTTTCTCGAATTCTTCTAAGCTACTTTTTTCTAATGGTCCTAAACTTCCGTTTGATCTGATCGCTGCTTTCTCGATCTGCTGTTCTTTGGCATCTAAGTCATGGATCACAAATGCAACAGTATCCAGTAAAATCACTTCCCCAAACTTCTCACCGTGTTTTACCCTTACGCGCGCCCGTTCCATTTCCTGTCCACGCTTGCGTTGCATGTATTCTACCAAGAACTTGAACAATCCAGAGCTGCCCTTGCGCGCCTTCTCGATGTCAGTCTTGGTAAGTTTCTTCTGATCATGCTTCTGTTTTGCTTCGATGATTTCGTTCAGGTCGCGCAGATATCTCGCTGGAACTTTTCCAGTATTGATCAATTCCTCTTCAAACAATTTGATCAGCTGTGCATCCTGTGCTTTTTCAATTCCTTCCAGTTTCAAGATATCTCGGATGATGGTCATCACTTCGTCATAGAGCATGGCGATGCTTCGTTCATCATGTCTGGTTTCAATTTCTGTAAATAATTCTTTGATCCGTTTCAAGAATTTTTCTGCATCGGTAATAAGTTTATCTAGCTCTGTTCCGGTTAATTCTTTCTTGTCGCCGTGTTCGATCTTCTTCCGGATATCTACATTGTTGCGCAGAATCTTGACATATTCAGGCTCCAGCATTTTTTCTTTCTTCACGAAGATCTCTTCTAACACATCGGGAGTTTCTCTCGGAGTTGGTGGAGGCAATCCGTACAACATGATCGCTGCTTGTGATGGAGTTAAGATCGCGTAATAAGTATCTTCCATACCCATCTCTTTCAGACGGCCTTTCACTCTGCTGATGCTTTGTTCTCCGGTACTCATAAACAGATCAATCGCTTCTCTGCTGGGCTTGATGCGGCCCATTCTCAACAGCTGCTTCCACGGCATGAAAATACCGCGATCATAGAAAGGCACGCCATCTCTCAACAGCGTGAAGATAATAGGATTTGCTTCCTTTAATGATTCCCAGAAATCAGTTAAGATATAGACTTGGATGTTCAGCTTATTTTTGATACCGGTCATCTCTCCAGCTTCTGCGCCCATGCCGATGATGATTGCTCTTAATTTATCTTTCAGTTCGATTCTACTCATCTTTTTGACGTCAGTATCATCGATGACGATCCAAACATCAATATCTGAAGTAGGGGTTGCTTTTCCTTGGGTTAAAGATCCTGCCAAAACATAACTGAGGATGTATTTCTCAAATTTTTTGATGACCATGCTTTTATGGATCTCTGCAATTTTGATTGCCGCCAGCATTCCGGTATCATGCAGAGGAGCACTCATGGAAATTAAGCGGTTTAGGTCATATTTGGCATCATAACAATTCTGCCAAATATCAGTCAGCAAGGCGCACTGCGGAGTGATGTCTTTATCTACTTCTTCTGCGAGTTGTTTTACTGCCGAGGAGAATTTATTGAATAGCTCGTCCTTAGTCATCTTTTGCGAAGTAGTATCGTCAACTACTACCATGACATGGATCTTATTTTCGTCAGCTTTTTCTTTTTGTTCTTCTGGCGCTGAACTTTCTTTAGCCGGATGTTCTCCTGGTTTCTCAGGTGGCAGAAGAGTTATCCCAACAATATAATCTCCAAACTTATCCAGAACTTTATCTTTGAATTTGTCTAATTTATCTTTAATGGCTTTTAGCTTCTTCTCTACTTCTGGAGGGATAGAAGGCAGGTTTGGCGGCAACGGTAAACCTTGCTCCACGGTTTTTATTTCCTTTGATTTTGATTTTTTAGCCATTATGTATTTCCTCCTGAGACACTTTGAAACGTAATTTGAACCTATACTTTTAAAGCTTATATTTATTTCTTTCTGAAGTGAGACATTTTGGTCAGGTTGAAAAGGTCGCCGCCTAGGTCCAGAAAAATTTATATCATTCTATATTTATGCGCCACCTGGCGGTGCGACGCAAGAAATGCGGAAACTACCTCATTTCTGCGCAGAAAACTGATCGTTGTCAGTTTTCTCGCGACCAAAACTTTGTTTTGTCATACTTGACAGCCCGGAGGGCGCGTCCCCAGTCAAGCCGCACGCCATGGCGCAAGACAACCGGGGGTTGCCCCCTCCGGGGTGGTTTGTAGGACACGAAGTGTCCGTCTTGCCGCCATGATGGCGTGTAATTGCATTAGTAATGTTTTCTCATAAGTGGCCAAGGCGACTTTTCTTGATTAGAAATCTTTAAATATTCTGTTTTGATTTACTTCTCTTATGGCTGAAAAGAAAGAGGTACCAAAACACATTAAGGAATTCTATGATCGGGATAAAAAGGTAAGGCAGTTGTTGGAAGCGACCAAAGATATTCATTCTCAAGCCTATTCTAAAGCAGCAGATGTCATAAAAGATAAAAGTGGTCTACCTGATCATGAACAACTTGAAGATACTAAAGTTCAAGATAACATGATCGATAAGATGATTGATCATTACAGAAGTGCAGCCGCAGAAAAGTTAAGCGAAGTTAAAGGCAAAGCTCCGGCTAAAGGGACCATAGAAGAAGATATGTTTCTAAAAAAATATGTGGGAATTACAAGATCTGAATTGACTAGATACTTTAGGAAACATAAAAGTAATTATACCCAAGAGGCGCATGAAAACTTACGAGATAGATTAATGAAGAATCAACAAGAAGAACTAATGCCTTTAAGGTATGGTCATTTAGAGAAAAAACACATAGGAGATATTCTTAAACATGTAGGTGTAGAAAAACACTTTGAAGCGGATAATTTTAGAGACGTCGCAGAAACGGTAGG
>CAYJQD010000002.1:25723-45326 GCA_964372235.1 uncultured Methanosarcinales archaeon | reverse complement strand
CAGCAAACACAATAAACTAGCAGACACAGAAAAACAAACCCTCCTTAAAAAATATGATATTTCTCAGCATGACCTTCCTAAAATCATGATAAACGATCCTGCCATCAAAAGTTTAGGCGCTAAGGCAGGAGATATCATTAAAATAGAACGAGAAAGCAAGACTGCCGGCAAAAGCGCATACTTCCGTGAGGTTATCGAAGGATAAAAATGGACGGATCAATTCTAATAAAAAAATATTTTGAAGAGAAGAAATTCGTAGAGAGCAACATCCAGTCATTCAATAACCTTATCGAAAAAGGACTGCAAGAAGTTATCGAAGAGAATAAAGAGGCAGAACCAGCTATCATCCCTCATAATATCGAGAAATTTAAAATCCGCTTCGGTCGCATCACCGTCGGAAAACCAGAAATAACTGAGGCAGATGGAAGTAAAAGACCCATCTATCCCATCGAGGCCCGCCTAAGAAAAATCTCGTATTCTGCTCCTATTTATTTAGAAATCAGCACCTATGTCAATGATGTACAAAGAGAAAACTTTGTCACTGAAGTTGGTAAGATACCTATTATGCTACGCAGTAAATACTGCCATCTTCACGGCTTGAGCAGGGAAGAATTAGTCAAGCACGGAGAGGATTCAACGGATCCTGGCGGATATTTTATCATTAATGGAACAGAAAAAGTAATTGTTACTGTGGAAGATTTAGCAGGAAACAATTTCATTGTTGAAGAAGACAGTGCTTCTGGTGGTTATGCTGGAAGATATTTTGCCAGCAAAGGGTCGTATAAGATACCCCACACTTTTGAAAGAAAGAAAGACGGCATATACTATTTATCATTTACGAGAGTAAAAACTATGCCGATAGTAGTCATCCTGAAAGCCCTAGGTTTGGTAAAAGATGAAGAAATCATGAAGGCTATCTCTACTGAGAAAAATTACGAAGAAGTAATTTTGAACCTATTTGAATTTGTAGAGATAAAAACTCAGGATGATGCTATAGATTATATCGCTAAAAGGATAGGAGTGGCTCAACCTAAAGAAATTCGCATGGAAAGAACCAAGGAGTTGTTGAACAAATACCTCTTACCTAATGTAGGTATGGAGCCTCCAGCCATGCATGCTAAAGCATTGAATCTTTGTAAAATGCTCAAGAAATTCATTGATGTCAGCAATGGAACGAGGCCTGCCGACGATAAGGATCATTATATGAATAAGCGCTTGCGCCTCAGCGGAGACCTTTTGATTGATTTATTCAGAGTAAATTTCAAGATTCTCGTTGGCGATATTCTCTACAACTTCCAAAGAATCATTAAGCGAGGAAAATTACCTTCCATCAGAGTAATCATTCGAGGAAAATTACTGACTTCACGACTCTACTCTTCTATGGCGACCGGGGAATGGGTAGGCGGCCGACAAGGGATCTCACAAAGGATGAGCAGAACAAATTACCTTGATATGATTTCACATCTACAGCGGGTAGTCAGTCCACTTTCCACTTCGCAAGAAAATTTCGATGCACGTGCACTGCACTGTACTCATTTAGGAAGACTATGTCCAATTGAAACTCCAGAAGGTACTAACATTGGTTTAAGAAAGAACCTAGCTATGCTCTGTTCGATTACACAAAGCAGAGATGAAAATGATCTACTTGAAAAAATAAAAGCCATCGGCTTACAGGAAGCAAGATAAAATGACAGAAGTATACCTTAATTCAAAATATATTGGAACTGTTGACAATCCTACTCACTTTGTGGGAGAAGTAAAAGATCTTCGACGCAAAGGAATTATCTCTGAAGAAATCAGTGTGTATTACGACGCTGCAGCTCAAGAGATCCATCTCAATTCAGATGAAGGAAGAGCGCATCGACCTCTAATTATTGTCAAGGAAGGAAAACCTTTACTTTCCGAAAAACATTCGAGACAGCTAGAAGAAGGAGAGATCACCTGGCATGACTTAATCAGACAGGGAGTGATTGAATACCTTGACGCAGCAGAAGAAGAGAATGCTCTAGTGGCATATTCTGAAGAAGAGCTTACTCCCGAACACACCCATATGGAAATTGCTCCTGGCGCGATCAGTGGAATTACTACTTCTCTGGTTCCTTTCGGAAACTATAACCAATCTTCTCGTCTGATCATTGGAAGCAAGAACCAGAAGCAAGCATTAGGATTTTACGCAGCTAACTTCCATCTACGGATGGATATGGATTCAAACTTATTACATTACCCTCAGTTCCCAATCGTAAAAACCAAGATTCATGACATCACTGAGTATGACCAGCATCCATCAGGACAAAACATGATTGTCGCCGTCATGAGCTACGATGGATACAACATGGAAGATGGAGTTATCTTAGGCAAAGCTTCCGTCGAACGAGGGCTATCACGAAGCACTTATTTCAGACCAGTGGAAGCGCAAGAATTACGCTACTCTGGAGGATTGATCGATGAAATCTCTACTCCTGATAAGGATGTTAAAGGATATCGCAGCGAACATGATTACCGTTTCTTAGAGAGCGATGGGATCTTATATCCTGAAGCGAAGGTGGATGAAGGAGACGTCGTAATTGGTAAAACCAGTCCGCCGCGCTTCTTGAGCAGCATGGACGAGTATAACCTAGCTGCTGCAACTCGACGTGAAAGCTCCATCAACCTTAAACATGGAGAAAAAGGCGTCGCTGATTTTGTTGTCCTTACTGAAAACGAAGAAGGAAATAAATTAGTACAGGTACGCTTACGTGACGAACGTGTACCAGAGATAGGAGATAAGTTTACCAGCCGGCATGGACAGAAAGGAGTTGTTGGAATCTTAGTTCCTCCACAAGATCTCCCTTTCTCCGAGAGTGGAATCACTCCTGACCTAATATTCACTCCGCACGGGGTCTCTTCGAGAATGACTGTTTCCCACTTAGTGGAATTAGTTGGCGGAAAAGTAGGCGCATTAGCAGGGCGTTGTGTTGATGGCACTTTATTCGAAGCGGAGAAAGAAGAAGATTTACGAAAACAATTATTAGAATTAGGCTTCAAAGAAGACGGAACCGAAGTATTTTACGACGGAAGAACTGGGAAAAGAATGTTAGCCAGAATCTTTGTCGGAAACATGTACTACTTACGATTAAGACACATGGTAGCAAACAAGATGCAGGCCAGGGCAAGAGGTCCTATCCAGTTATTAACCAGACAGCCTACTGAAGGTAAAGCTAAAGAAGGAGGTCTGCGACTAGGGGAGATGGAGAAGGATACCTTCATCGCTCATGGTGCTAGCCTTCTCTTGAAAGAACGATTCGATTCCGATAAAGTAATAGTTCCGGTCTGTGAAAAGTCAGGAATGATGGGTTACTACGACGCTCGAAAAGGCCGAGCAGTGTCCCCTCTCTATGGTGAGAATTCAGAGATGTCTTATGTAGAAATGAGCTACGCGTTCAAGTTACTCTTAGATGAGATCAGAACCTTAGGTATTTCTCCTAAAATGCATCTTAAGAGCAAATATTGATGACAATAACGAAATAAAAATACAAAGGTCCAAAAAATGAATCCAGAAGTCCACAAAAAAATCGACAGCATCTCTTTTGGGATTATTTCGCCAAAGATGATGGTAGAGGCAGCTGCCGCAAAGATAGTTACTCCTGAATTGTATGATAAAGAAGGTTACCCTGTCGATGGTGGTTTGATGGATCTTCGATTAGGAGTTATTGATCCTGGATTAATCTGTAAGACCGACGGATTGAAATTAAAAGAAAGCTTAGGACACTTTGGATATATCGAATTAGCTAGACCAGTTGTGCATATTAAATTTGTACGTCAGATCCTTGACTTGCTACGATCAACCTGTAAGTCTTGCGGCCGAATACTTATCCCTGAAGAAAAAGTAAAGAAATATGTAGCCTTGCTTAATAAGGAAAGTGAATTGGAAGATCTTGAATCACGCCGGAGAAAAGTAAAAGAGATCGTCAGCAAATATAAGACTAAGGACAAGTGCCCGCATTGTAACGCTAAGCAAGACAAAATCAAAATTGAGAAACCATACAACTTTTATGAGGGAGAAACTCGCTTAAGCCCTATCGAAGTCCGCGCAAGATTAGAAAAGATCCCTGAAGATGATGTTATGATCTTCGGCTTCGATCATAAGAATTTCCGCCCCGAATGGATGATCCTTACAGTACTACAAATTCCTCCTGTAACTATGAGACCAAGTATCACCTTGGAATCTGGTGAGCGCAGCGAAGACGATTTAACTCACAAGTTAGGCGACATCGTCAGAATCAATCAACGCTTGTTCGAAAACATCAACGCTGGAGCCCCAGAAGTTATCATCGAAGACTTATGGGATTTATTACAATATCACGTTACTACATTCTTTGATAACGAAGTGGCACAATTACCTCCGGCAAGACACCGCGGGGGGCAGCCGCTGAAGACTTTATCAGAAAGAATCAAGAGCAAGGAAGGACGTATCCGACATAACCTTGCAGGTAAAAGAACTGATTTTTCTGCACGTACAGTAATTAGTCCAGATCCTTTGATTGGTCTTAATGAAGTAGGAGTTCCGTTAAGTATTGCTATGCAGTTGACTATTCCGGAACGGATTTCAGAATGGAATAAGGATCACTTGAAAAAATTGGTTGAAAACGGTCCAAAAAAATATCCTGGCGCTAATTATGTAATTAAACCAAATGGAAGACGTAAAACTATCACTGACGAAACTAAGCAGGAGATTCTAGAAGAATTGGAAGAAGGATTCATCGTAGAGAGACATCTCGTTGATGGAGACGTTGCTTTGTTCAACAGACAACCGTCATTGCACAGAATGAGCATGATGTGCCATCTGGTAAAAGTGCTTCCGGGAAATACCTTCCGTTTAAACCCGGCGGTATGTAACCCGTACAACGCTGACTTTGATGGAGACGAGATGAACTTCCATATTCCCCAGAACGAAGAAGCAAGAGCTGAAGCAAGAATCTTGATGCTAGTAGAAACTCAAATCATCAGCCCACGTTATGGTTTAAGCGTGGTAGGATGCATCCACGATGCCATCACTGGAAACTATTTGTTAACCAAAGAATTAGTACTAACTCGAAATGAAGCAGTTGATTTATTATACAACTGCAGCGTAGAAGACCTTTCTTCGTTACCAGATAAAGAAAAGATTGATGGTAAAGAAGTCTTTTCTGTACTGCTTCCTCGAGACTTTAATTTCCTCGGAGAAGATAAGTCAGGAAACCAGGTTAAGATCATAAACGGCGTACTGAAAAGCGGCGTCATGGACAAAGCAAACTTAGGTCAAGAAAGTGGTTTGATGCTACGAAATATTTACGAGAGATATGGCCCAGCATATACTGCTGATCTTTTAGGCAAGATTTCCAAGTTAGGAATCGCCGTACTCACCAGAAGAGGATTCTCTATCGGGGTCGGTGATCTGGAATTGTTAGAAGAGACCAAGACAGAGATCAACAACGCTATTAAGAAAGCAGAAGAAGAATCCATGAAGCTTATCGACGAATTTTACGCGGGAAAACTGCAGGCTCTTCCTGGCAGAACTATCGCTGAAACTTTAGAACTGCGCATCTTGGAAGCTCTTAACCGCGCCAGAAACAAAAGCGGGGACATTGCCATCCGACAAGCTAAAGACAGCTCCGCACTGACTATGGCTAAATGCGGATCACGAGGAAACCCCTTGAACATTGCCCAGATGACTGCTATCGTAGGTCAGCAAGCCTTGCGTGGAAAACGGATCGAATCAGGATTTAAAGGAAGAACCTTATCATATTTCAAAGTAAAAGATCTAAGTCCAAAAGCTCGCGGCTTTATCAGAAATAACTTCAAAAGCGGCTTAACCCCAAGCGAGTTTTTCTTCGGAGCCATGACTGGAAGAGACGCACTTATGGATACTGCGCTGAGAACGCCTAAATCGGGTTATCTTTACAGAAGATTATCTAACGCCATGCAGGACCTTAAAGTAGCATACGATGGTTCTGTCCGCGATGCCAGTGGAAGAATAGTGCAATTCTCGTACGGAGAAGATGGGTTGGACGTTTCTAAAACTAAGAACGGTGTCGTTGATGTAAAAGAGATCATTCAACAAGTCGCCGGTGGAGAAGAATAAAATGAAAGCCGACCACGAAAAAGCCATAGAAGAATACGCTGATAAGCTATCTCTTACTGTAGTCCAAGAAGTGAAAGAACATCTTCCTGCTTCAATATCTAAATCTGATTTGACTAAGGTAATGGAAAGCCTCGTGGCTGCACATGAAGCGGCAAAAGTAAACCCAGGAGAATGTGTAGGTCTAGTAAGCGCTCAAAGCATCGGCGAACCAGGTACGCAGATGACTTTGAACACCTTCCACTTCGCAGGGGTTTCCGAGATGAACGTTACCACCGGTCTTCCTCGTATCATCGAAATTTTCGACGCCAGAAAAGACATTAAGACACCTATGATGGAGATTTTCTTGAAAGAACCATACAATAATGATATTGATAAGCTGAGAAAGTTCGCTGCAAAGATCAAAGAAACAACCTTCGGGGAATTAGCTTCAGAATATTCCCTTAATATTTTTGATCAAGTATTGAAAATCACGATCAACAAAGCAATTCTTGCCGATTATGATTTATCTGCTAAAGATTTAGCTAAAGTAATCAAAGCGAAAGTAAAAGGATTCAGCGTAGAAAGTAGCGATGATGAGATCACTCTCGCTAAGACCGGAAAAACTCAAGAGCTAAAAGAATTATATAACTTAAAAGAAAAGATCAAGGAACTGAAGATTGCCGGAATAAAAGGTATAAAACAAGTTCTGCCAGTTAAGCGCGGAGAAGAATATATAGTTCTTACATCGGGTACTAATCTTAAAGAAATCTTAGTGCTTCCAGAAGTTGATGGAGCCAGAACTAACAGCAATGATATTTACGAAGTCTACGAAATTTTAGGAATAGAAGCTGCTCGTGAAGCTATCATTCGCGAAGTATTCAAAGTAATTGAAGCGCAGGGACTCAATATCGACGTACGTCACATCATGTTGGTTGCCGATATCATGTGTGCGACCGGCGAAGTTAAGGGAGTTACCCGATACGGAGTGGTCAAAGAGAAAGCCAGCGTCTTGGCCAGAGCATCATTCGAAACCCCTATCAAACATTTGATTAATGCTGCTTTAGAAGGAGAAGTAGACAAGTTAAGCTCAGTCGTCGAAAACGTCATGATCAACCAGCCAGTTCCACTAGGAACCGGATTGCCTGGTTTAGTGACCAAGATGAAATAAATATAATGGAGTATGACAATCATGGCTACAGAAAACCTTGAAAAGGATATGAAAGACCTGAAAGCAAAGCTTCAGGATGGTAAAACAATCATCGGAAAAGAACGAGTATTGAAACATCTGCGGGAAAAAAATCTAGCTAAAGTATTCCTTGCCAGCAATTGCCCCAAAGATGTTAAAGAAGACATCGTCAATTTTGCTACAATGGCGAAAGTACCAGTAATAGAACTGACACTTAACAACGAAGAATTAGGTTTGTTCTGTAAGAAAAACTTTTTTATCGCCGTACTGGCAACCACTGAGTAAAATTGACACGCCTAATCCTTAACCAAGAGACCATGGGATTATCTTCCCATATGGAGAAGATTACCAAAGCCAAGGTGAAGGATTGCTTTATTGACGATGAAGGAACCATCTTTTTTGTGGTAGCTCCAGGAGAGTTGGGTAAAGCCGTCGGCAAGGCTGGCAGCAACGTCAAAAAGATGCAGCACGATTTGCAGCGAAAAATAAGAATTATTGAATTCAATGATAACGTGGTTGAATTTGTCAAAAATATTATTTATCCCTTACGGGTTCAGTCGGTAAAGGAAGAACAAGATACTATAGTCATCGAAGAAACTAATAAAAAAGCAAAAAGTTTATTAATTGGAAGGCAGGGGAAGAACCTAAAACTCGTAAATAGAGCCGTAAAAAGGTTCTTTCCTCACGAAATCAAGGTCATATAATATGGGAAAAAAAGCAAACGGATTGGCTGCAGCAAAGAAGCTGCAGAGAAGAAGAAATCAGTTTAAGCTAGTCTCACGTACCAGATTACGTAAGAAAGTAGATCCGTTAAAAGGATCATCTCAAGCAAAAGCGATCGTTCTGGAAAAGATCCAAGTTGAAGCAAAACAGCCTTGTTCAGGTATGCGAAAGTGCGCTCGGGTTCAATTAGTTAAGAACGGAAAACAGGTTACCGTATTCATGCCTGGCGACGGTGCGCAGAAGCTTATCAACGAACACGATGAAGTTATCGTAGAACAGATCGGTGGAAAGATGGGCCGCTCTAAAGGAGACTTGCCTTGTATCAGATGGCAGGTTATCAAAGTTAACGATCAGAGCCTAGATGCCTTATTGAAAGGTAAATTAGAGAAAGCGAGAAGATAAACATGACTAACATCAAATTTTTCAACAAATGGACTGCAGAAGGCGCCACTGTGTCGGATAAAGGACTTGTTCCTTATTTGACTCTTGACCCAAAGATGGCTCCGAAGACTGGTGCCCGTTATGCAGGTAACAAGTTCCATAAGTCCGGTACCTTCATAGTTGAACGATTAGCTAGTAAATTGATGCAGACTGGACACAAAGGTAAAAAGCATTTCATGAGTTCCGGCCACAACGGCGGAAAGAAGATCAAGGCATTAAATGCAGTCAAAAGCGCTTTAGCCAAAGCTGAAGCCAAGATGAAACAAAATCCTCTTACTATTTTAGTAAAAGCAATCGAAAATTCTGCTCCTCGTGAAGAAGTTATCGCTATCGAATACGGTGGAGCTAGATATCCTAAAGCAGTAGATGTCGCTCCGCAGCGAAGAGTTGACTTAGCTTTGCGAAACATGACTCAGGGAGCATACACTAAGACTTTCAATAAGAAAACTAAAATTGATGATGCTCTGGCTGAGGAGATTGTTGCTGCTGCACAATCCAGCGGACGAAGCAACGCGATTGCGAAGAAGCGGGATCTAGAACGTCAGGCAGCAAGCAGTAAGTAAACTAGTTTTTCTACTAATTTTTAAAATTGAAAATTACTTTTCTTTTTTACCATTCCACTTCTTCAAGAAATCTGTTTTAAACTTCGTAAATGTCCCTTTCTTAATATTTTGTTTTGCATTCTCCACTAACTGCAACACAAAATAAAGATTATGGATGCTCATCAAGCGCTTAGCAGCCGGTTCTTTGATCTTCATCAGATGATGGATGTATGCCTTCGTATACGTTTGGCAGGTATGACACTTGCACTTTTCTTCAATAGGATTAAAATCATGCTGATACTTTAACCCGTCGATGTAGATCTTACCATTACTGGTAAAAATGGTCCCATGACGGGCATTTTGAGTCGGATAAACTGAATCAAAGCAATCTACTCCGCGACTGATTAATTCCAATAATTCTTCCGGGCTGCCTACACCCATGACATAGCGTGGTTTGTCTTTGGTAATAAACGGCAACGCTGCATCAACTGCCGCATACATATCTTCCTTCGGCTCTCCTATAGCTACACCGCCGATAGCAATCCCGTCAAAGTCAAGAGAATTGATGAACTGAGCAGACTCTTCTCGTAAATCCGGATAGAAATTGCCCTGTACAATACCAAACAACAGCTGCTTAGGGTGTGCAGAGTCCGGCTTCAACTTTTTATGCCATAGTAGCGACTCGCGACCCCAGCGGTGCGTATTTTCCATAGCAGTGCGAGCTTCTTCCTTGTTTACACCATAGCCGGACATGTCATCTAACATCATTGCTACATCGCTGCCTAGCGTTAATTCAATCTCCATAATTTTTTGCGGAGTGATGACCACCGGGCTATTGTTGAAAGGATTCCGAAAGTGCAATCCTTTCTTACTTTTTTGTTGAAAGATATTACGGGACATCTGAAATCCGCCGCAATCGGTAAACACGACGCCTTTAAAATTCATGAATTTATGAACACCGGACGCTTCCTTAACTGTCTCTATTCCCGGCTTGAAACTGAGAATTAAGGCATTGGAGATTAAGGCTTTTACTCCCGCCTTTTGATAATCATCAGTGGTGATATACTTCCCCGTAGCCTTGGTTGCAGCAGGCATAAAGAAGGGAGTTTCAATAGTGCCGTGCGCTGTTTTAAGTTTTCCTACGCGTGCATTTCCATCTTGATGAGTTACTGTAAATACCATTCTAATCTCTAGTTTAGCGCATATTTTTTAAATAATACTATTGTTTTATGCAGCATGATAATCCTCGGAGTAGAATCAACCGCTCATACCTTCGGCGTGGGCATCGTAACTGACAAAGGTAGAATCCTCGCCAACGTCAAAGACAGTTATACTTCTAAGGATGCTGGTATGATTCCTCATGAGATCGCTGCACATCATGAAAAAGTAGCTGAGAAAATTCTCAAAGAAGCCTTCAAAGCAGCAAAGGTAGAATGGAAGGATGTTGATTTCATTGCCTATTCTGCCGGCCCGGGATTAGACCCTGCTTTATGGAAAGGATACCATATCGTCAAAGAATGGGCCAAGAAGCATGATAAAAAATTGGTAGGCGTAAACCACCCTTGTGCCCATCTATCCATCGGCAAGATCTGGAATAAGTTGAAAGATCCAGTGTACCTCTATGTATCTGGGGTTAACACACAAGTTCTTGTCCAAGAAAAGAAAAAAGGACAGAAAGGTGAAGGCAAATACCATGTTATGGGTGAAACGCTGGATATTGGCTTAGGAAACATGCTGGATAAATTCGGCCGGATTTTGGGCTTAGGATTTCCAGCTGGGCCAAAAATTGAAGAGTTAGCGAAGAAAGGAAAGTATGTAGAATTGTCCTATGCAGTTAAAGGCATGGATGTTTCTTTTTCCGGTCTCTTAACCAAAGTACAGCAATTATTTGAACGCAAACAAGCCAACAAAGAAGATTTATGTTTTTCACTGCAGGAAACTGCGTTCGCTATGTGCTCGGAAGTAGCGGAAAGAGCTTTAGCACATTCGGGGAAAAAAGAATTATTGTTAGTCGGCGGAGTTGGTGCAAACAAACGCTTCTGTGAGATGCTGGACTTGATGTGTAAAGAACGTGGTGCGAAATTCTACAAAGTACCTATGGATTTAGCTGGTGATCAGGGAGCAATGATCGCCTGGGAAGGATTTTTACGAAGAGCGAGTTATGGCGATATGGAAGTCAATCCGCATTGGCGAGCTGATGAAGTGTGATGTATTTGTATTCACTATTTTCTATATTCTAAGATACAAAAACTAAAAAGGGTTTGTACTATAATTTTCATCTAGAGTTGATAAGATGTGAAATTAGAAAAACCCCTCTATTCTATGCTATTAGCTGCTTGCGTACACGCTGAAAAAGCTAAGCCAATCACTCAAGAAGAGATACAAAAATTCAAATCTGTTAACGAGAGCATAAGAATTGAAGAAATCAAAAATGTTTTTGCGGCTTCTGCTAAAGTAAAACTAGAAGTAACTCTCCAGGATCAAACGACTATCAATCATCTCGTGTACAGTGGTTCAAGCACCATTCTTAAAGATGCTGATGAAGGTAACTATTTTGCGTTGACGGCAGCGCACGTGCTTAGGCAAGAAAAAGATTACGATCTAAAAAAAATAAAAGAAAGCAAACTAACGGTTCGAGGCATGCCGGCCGAAGTGCTGAAATACGATCGAGCAATTGATTTAGCATTGCTCAGGGTATTTGGAGAGCTGGAATATTTCAAAGGAAAAATTGCAAGTGAAGTGCTAGCAGGAGAGCCGCTTATTAGTATCGGATATCCTCGCCACCGACCAAAAACAGTATTCACGGGAGAGCTCTTAAACGAGCAAGGCGAGAGATGGTATGCCTCACTCGGACCAATCTCTAAAGGAGTTTCAGGATCTGGCGTGTATTCTGTACGAGAAGGCAAATTTCAACTGGTAGGAATAGTAGTATCGAAGAACGGAGACCATGCAGGAATAATACCCCTGCATAGATATTTTTTAGCAAACACACCTCTCGAAAATGAGTACTGCCAAGAATAACCACTAAATCACCACAAGTTTTATAAAGCAAAAAAGCTCCATTATTTTTATATTTTACCGTCGATAAATAAGATTTGTCAATCTACAAAATGGAACCAAAACCAGACCACAAACCGGACCAGGAAAAGAAGCCTGAAAACCCCCTTAAAAAGGAGTATGGAGCAGCTCAGATCCAGGTATTAGAAGGACTGGAAGCAGTCAGAAAACGCCCCGGCATGTACATAGGAGACACTGGCCTTAGAGGTCTCCACCACATGGTCTGGGAAATCGTAGATAACTCCATCGACGAGGCCTTAGCTGGGTATTGTACTAAGATTAAGGTTATTGTCCATCCTGATAATTCTATCACTGTATTCGATAACGGCAGAGGTATCCCTGTCGATATACACCATAAATACAATATGACTGCCTTACAGGTAGCCTTAACCAAGCTCCACGCAGGAGGTAAGTTCGATAAGGAATCATATAAGGTTTCAGGCGGCTTACATGGAGTAGGTCTAAGCGTTGTCAACGCCCTTTCTATCGCCTTAGAAGTGCAGGTAAAGCGTAACGGAAAAGTCCATTATCAGCAATATTCACGTGGAAATCCTTTAGGAGAAGTCCAAGTCATTGGAGAAACTACGGAAACAGCTACCATTGTCCATTTCAAGCCCGATGAAGAGATCTTTCCTGAAACCGTCTACCACTATGACATCCTCGCTAAACGCCTACGAGAATTAGCTTTCCTCAACAAAGGAATAGAGATAGAACTGGTTGACGAACGAGAGCAGGATAAACATGACCTCTTCAAATACGAAGGCGGCATCAAGCAGTTTGTCGAGTATGTAGACCAAAACAAGCAACCTCTACATTCCGTCATCTATTTCGAGAAAACCAAGGACAACATTGTCGTAGAGATCTCCTTGCGCTACAACTCCAGCTATCAAGAAAATGTCTTTTCGTTCGTCAACAACATTAATACTATCGAAGGCGGAACCCACCTTTCCGGTTTCAAGACTGCCTTAACCAGAGTATTAAACAATTTTGCCAAGAAACTATTCAATGGCAAGGAGATAAAACTTACTGGAGATGATGTCAAAGAAGGACTTAGCGCGGTTATTTCCGTAAAAGTACCGGAACCATTATTCGAAGGACAGACCAAAACCAAATTGGGAAACAGCGATGTATTTGGTATCGTCAGCTCTGTGGTCAACGACGAGCTAAACAATTATTTTGAAGAGAATCCCAGCAGCGTAAGGATCATCATCGGGAAATGCGTTGATGCTGCTCGAGCCAGAGAAGCAGCCCGCAAAGCCCGAGAATTGACCAGACGAAAAGGCGCATTAGACGGCGCAGGATTGCCAGGAAAATTAGCCGATTGCAGCAGCAGGGATCCAGCTAAATGTGAGATATTTATTGTTGAGGGAGATTCTGCAGGCGGGAGCGCTAAACAAGGCCGTGACCGGGAATTCCAAGCTATTCTTCCGCTGCGCGGTAAAATCCTGAACGTCGAAAAAGCACGCTTACATAAGATGATGGAAAACAAAGAGATCATCGCCATGATCACCGCTTTAGGCACCAGCATTGGAGAAGAATTTGACCTAGCAAAGTTGCGATATGATAAAGTCATCATCATGACCGATGCCGATGTCGACGGATCACATATCATGACCTTGCTCTTAACATTTTTCTATAGACATATGACTACCTTGATTGAGAAAGGACATGTCTACATCGCTATGCCTCCTCTGTATAGACTGCAAAAAGGAAAGAGAATAGAATATGTCTACTCTGATGCAGAGAAAAACAAACTTGTTGCTGAGATGGGCGGGGAAGTAGGAATCCAACGTTACAAAGGCCTTGGAGAAATGAACAAAGAACAATTGTGGGACACAACTATGGATCCTACCGTCAGGAAACTCAAAAAAGTGACTGTAGAAGATGCAGTGATTGCGGATCAGACTTTTACTATCTTGATGGGCGATGAAGTTGAGCCTCGACGCGATTTCATTGAGAAGCATGCCAAAGAAGTAGTCAATTTGGATGTATAAGATGAATGGGGAAAATCGTGAATATTTTAGATTCAGTTTAGGAGCTCTATTCCTAGCTGGCTTAGGCGCTGCCGGCGTAGGCATTTCCTATTGTGCAGAAAGGAATGACCAAGAATTAGAAAAGCAATACCACATTTGTCAGGAACTTTTAGAACAAGCGCAGAGTGAAGAAAGCCAAAGATTTGTCTATGACCAAGTAATTGCAGTCCAAGGTCAATACAAAGGCCAGACTTGTCGTGATATTATTGATAATTATCAAAAAAGGCAACAGTAAATTCTTTTTCACAACGATACCTTTATAATACAACCGCTTTTTTGAATTATAATAGTAGGAGGAAATTACCATGGCATTCGATAAAAGTTTAGACAAAGAATTGTATTCAAAGAGCGTAGAGTTCGGAAACACCAAAATTACCGTAGCAGTTTTTTCTTACAACAACGGCGTTCCAAAACTACAGTTAAGCAGAGAAAATAAAGGAACTGACGAAGAATGGACCTTCGCCAAACTCGGAAGGATGGCGAAAAGCGAAGTTGAAGCAGTCATGCCGTTGATGGAAGAAGCTAAGAAAAAAATGTAATTTATTTTTCTCTCATCTTTATTTCTTCTTCCTGCAATCTTTGATCCTGATCAAAGCGATGTAGATATTCCATTAATTCCTCAATATAAGCAGCAATCGGTTGATTTTGATATTGCTCTAAAAATCGTTCTCGTGCATAAGTAAATGCTACATACTTAGTATTATTTTGCAAATACAAACCTCGTTTATCCACAAAATCGCTAATCCCGACTGCTTCCAGCGCTCTAGTGTTTTCTCCACGGCTTCTTCTCTCTCGGATCATAGTCGAGCTAAACTCTTGAATAGGGATTTCTAAGCCTTGATAATTTCCTTGAAGATCAATGCCTAATAAATGATTGTTATACTGTCCAAGCTGAGGATATTTACGCTTCAGATCTTCTATTCCCATCACCTTTGTACCTTCTGAAGTTTTCATGCTTCGCTCGCTGACGATAAAGGAGTGTTCAAACAACCTTTCTAAGGCATCCTCGCCAGAGAGGTCATGACGTTGGTAGCTCTGTGGATCGACAATCTTATCCATCAGATCTGCACCCACCAAAAAATAGATCTGTACTCCTGAGCCATATTTCTGCTGCAGTAATGGCGCTAAAGTCACAAAAAGTGGAGCATTAAAAAAAGCTAAAGAAACATTTTCATAGCAACTGGCAAATCCTTCCAAAGCATGAACACGGTCATAGATTGCCGAATTCTTTTGCAAGTCAACTTTCTTTTCAAAATGATGGGTAGAGGTTACGATCAATAATTCGTCCAGAGAAGTACGGGCCGGTTTATGACGAACTGCTTCCAGGCCACGTAAAAATAAAGCTTCATGTGCTTTACTTAACGGATCGTAGGAACCTAAAGCAACAACTAATCTCCCTATTTCTTCCCGCTGCCTGAGAAATGGTTCGCGGATAATTTCTACTCGAGTTTTTCCCGCTTTTGCCTCTTCCTGCAATCGCTTACCTACTTTAAGGATTTCTAAACTCCTGGCCACTTCAGAAATACTAAGAGGAAAAGCCATTTTTACACTCCGTACATCTTCTTAAGCATGCCGTACATCAATTCCCTCACATGAGCGTTAAACTCATCACGGAAAGGAGTATCGATAACATGATACTCAGAATACATTTTGTTTCCGGCTAGGCCGCAGATATAGACTTCTGGTTTCTTGCCAGATTTAGGAACATCGTTGCGTGGCGCAGCAGACGTTTCTGCCAAAGCATAATGAACTCCAAAACGGCGTTGCAGATTCCGGGCGCTTTCTTCTGCTACAGCCTCAGCTACAAACGATTTGATCCCTTCAGTATTTTCCCCTAAAACTTCCCTAGATTTTTTTCCATAGGGTACGGCCGCAAATTCAAAATAATCTGACGAGCCTGCGAAAGTAAGCAAAGATTGAAGACGCGAGGTTAGTTCCACTACTCCTAATTTTTTGTCTTTTCTACCTTCACTGATCAAACTTTCTCTTAGACCGTTCCCCTTCAGATCTTCATACAATACAGTCTCATGATAAGCATCTATTTGCTTTAACAAAAAGGAAAAGATATTGCTATAAGTATTAGTCTCTTCCTGAGCTAAACGGGCAAAAGCCAGAGATTCAATAGTATATATCTGCTTCCGTCCCGACTGACGCTGCCATTCTTCAAGTGTTGCTTCCGCTCTTTCCAATTCAATCTTCCATAAGCCAGAAACATGTAGATCTTTGATTTTTGCATCTATATCAGTGTTCAGCCTTTCTCTATGGGTCCTAAACAATTCAGCTGCCAATCTTGCTTTGTTTCCACCGATCATCGGCAACAATTCTTCTAGGTTTATTTCCATATAAATAAGCTGTCAAAAGCCTCTTTATAAAATTTCTGAAAGAAATAGAAAATTAAAATTAACTCTCTCCAGCTCAAATCTTCAAACTCGTAACCTTACTCACTCCATCTTTCATGCTGACTCCAAACAAGGTATCAGCTTCAGAGATGATAGAATCATTGTGTGAGATAACAATATACTGCGCTCTATCAGCATAACTTCTAACTAATCTAGCCAAGATTTCGGAGTTCTGTTTGTCCAGAGCAGCATCGATCTCGTCCAAGATGTAGAATGATGCAGGCTGATATTCCTGGATAGCGAAGATAAATGATAACGCAGTTAAGGTTTTTTCTCCACCGGACAAAGACTTGATATCCATAAATCTATTTCCGGTCAGTTTTACTTTGATGTTCAAGCCGCCTTCAAAAGGGCTTTCCGCATTCTCCAGTTCTAGATATGCTTTTCCCTTAGTAAATAGGTTGCTGAAGATTTTCTGGAAATTATCGTTAGCCTTGTCAAAAGTGCGCATGAAATGTTCTTTCTTCTTCGTTTCGATTTCATTCATCAAGGTTAGAACATCGGTTTTTTCTTTGCCTAAACCATCTTTCTTTTCTAGCAATTTGTTAAATTCGACTTCTACTTGCTCGTATACTTCCAGAGCTTTCATGTTGACTGCTGACATCTGGCTGAGCATCACTTCAAATTTGCTGATCTCCTGCTTCAGGTCTTCAACAGACTTGTTCTCCAATAACTGCACATTCTTAAATTTGGAAAATTCTTCCTGCAGTCCAGCTAATTTTGCTTTCACTTCTGCATTTTTGAGGGAGATTAAATTGACATCGCGCTCGCAATCTCTGCTTTTCTCGCGCAAGCTTTCGATTTCATGTTCAGCCTTGCTGATATCTGCGCTTAACTTTTCCCGCGTGGCGAATAATTCTTTATATGAAGAATAGAATTCCTTACTTTCTTTCTCCTTCACTTCCAGCTCTTTTTCTTTCGCTTGGATACTTGCCGTTAATTTTGCGATCTCAGCGGTAAATTTCTGCTCTTCCTTATCATGCTGCTTGGAAATCTCTCTGATTTTTTCCTTCTCTGGAGCGAGCATCTGTTCCATCCTCGTCAATAGATTCTTAAGATCGCTTTCCATGCGTAGAGTATCTTCCCAACATTTCTGTCGTGATTCTTCAAAGGCGCTTAACTGCGCTAACAAGCGCGGATCACGCAGCTGATTTACTTCCAATCGTAGCGTCTGTTTTCTTGATTTTAAATCAGCCAATTCTTTATTCAAAGCCATGACATTTTTCTGCACTGCCGCAAGGGAAGCATCGACTTCCTTCAACTTGACTTGCAATTCTTTCTTTAACTCTGTGGAAGCATCTAGATCATGCGTATCTAAGTGCAATGACTTTTCTAATTTAATGACTTCTGCTTCTAATTCTGCTCTGCTGGTTCGTAAAGCATTTATTTCTTGAAGATTAACATCGCGTTTTTGTTCTACGCTGGCAATGACGCCCTGCCATTCCGCTAATTCCTTTTCTACTCGTTCTAATTCTTCCAATGAATCTTTTTCCTTAAATCCAAGAGCAGCTTTTCGAGCAGCAAAACCGCCGCGCATGACCCCGCTTTCCTCGGCGAGGCTTCCATCTAAGGTAACCATACGAGCAGTTCCTACTCCTATCTTACGCGCAGAATCAAGATTCTCAACTACTAAGGTTTTACCAAAGACGTAGGCAAATGCTTTTTTGTATTGGGGTTTGAAGGTGACTAGGTTCAGAGCAAAATCGTGGACGCCTGCTTTCTTCAACTGCTTTTGATCTTCTGCAGTGATATCGTTATACCGTATCTTGTTCAGAGGGATGAAAGACGCAGAACCAAGCTTGTTATCTTTCAGATAGGCAATACATTCTGCTGCCGTCGCATCATCCTCTACCACGAGATGGTTCATCCGCGCTCCTGCTGATGCTTCCAAGGCCTGAGCATATTTCTTATTGACCTGACCTAATTCAACAATAGTTCCATGCACGCCTTTAAACTTCTTTTTATTTTCTAAAATGCTGCGCACCGCTAGATCAGTGGCTAAATTAGCTTGATAACTCAGTGTTTTCGCATTCAATTGCGCTTGCTTCTCCTGGACTTCCACCATCTTACGCCGGGCATTCCCTAATTGAGAAGCATAACTGCTATCCTGTTCCAGGCATTTATTTAATTTCAAAGTAGCATTCTTGAACTCATTTTTATTTTTCTGCAGCACTTCCATCTGCTGCTTGTTTTCTTTCTCTACTTCCTTGACTTTAGCAATGCGCTCGTCAAGACTGTTAAGCTGGAACTCGATCTGATCTTTCTCTCGCAATAATTCCTGCTGTTTCTGCCGCACTTGCTGTGCCTCTTCTTGCTTCTGCTCGATGAGGATATCTTTCTGCTCCATCTCCTTTTCCAATTCTTGAGAAGATTCAATATTATGTTTTTTCTTGAACTGAGCAATATTTTTTTCTAATTCTTGTAATTCTTTTTGTTTAATGTTAATATTCTGTTGCAGTTGCTGCTGCTGTTTATCTTGCACAGACGCTTTTTCTTCTAGTTCCTCCATCTCTATGGCAAACTGATCTTTCCTCTGCTTGATCTTGTTGATCTCATCCTTCAAGGTAGAAACTCTGGTCTTTTCTTCGGCAAGAGAAACTTTCAAATCTTCAATTTGTCTATGTACTTTTAATTGTTCTTTCTCGCCTTTCTGTTCTATTTCTTTGTTTATGTTCGAAATCTGAACTTTATGTTCGTCAGCTTTCTTACGCAGAGAAGTAATTTTTTCTTCTAATGCTTTTATTTTTTCTTGCTGCTTGGCAATTTCTGCATCATGCGCTTCTTTCACTGCTTCCCGTTCCTTCATCTGCACATGAATGTAGGTAGCTTTGTTAGAATCAATGCGGTCTTTCAATTCCTTAAACTTCAAGGCCTGATCGCGATCTTTTTTCAATTCCTTTAGATAGGTTTTCCGTTCTGCTAGGATAATCTCTGCGTTGTTGAGTTTCTCTTCTACTTTCTGAAGCTCTAACAACGCCTTATGCTTCTTTTCTTCATAGACAGAAACATCGCTGATCTCTTCGATGATCTTGCGCCGTTCCATGGTCGGCATGTCTCCAAATCTAGTAATATCGCCTTGGAGAATGATAGTATATCCTTCCGGAGTGATTGTCGCTCCTGAGGAAGCTCCGGATGGGGAAAGG
>CAYJQD010000002.1:15647-25713 GCA_964372235.1 uncultured Methanosarcinales archaeon | reverse complement strand
ATTGATTTTAGCGGTAGCTAAAAAGTCCAACACCTCAGTACGGGTCTTTTTTTGTCCATTGATTCGGTAGGTGCTGCTTCCATCTTTATTGATGGCCCTATTAACCACCACTTCTTTAGCATCTAAAGGGAAAGTTTTGTTTTGATTGTCAAAGGCGATTTCTACATACGCTGAGGAAGCCGGTTTTTTGTCCTTGCCGCCGTTGAAAATAAGATTGGAAGCTTTTTCTGCCCGCATAGATTTAGCGGATAATCTGCCTAAGACAAAACAGAGCGCATCACCTACATTAGACTTTCCTGACCCATTTGGCCCGAGAATACAGTTATATTTGTCATCCAATGGGACTTCGGTTTTGTGCGCAAAGCTCTTGAAGCCGTGGATGACAATCCTATTGATTATGGTCATTATAAAGAGTCCTCTTTTTGGGGTAGAATGTTTCATTTTGGCTTTATAAAGGTTTCTGAAAAGGAAAATACCTTTTCAAAACCCCGAAAATCCTGGATTTTCGTATTGTTTCCGAAAAGCAGAATAGCTTTTTTTATAATAAAATAATTAAATAACTGTTAGTTCTAAAATACATGGATTGGGAAACGATGTTAGGAATAGTAGGTAGTGTAAGCGTATACATGATAGTAGATTACGAACGCAGGATACGCATCGAACAGGAAACCGATCATTTAATCACCGATTCCTGCTACCGGCGCACCGACGGCCGTCCTGTACAGCTGCCACCAAAACAAAAATTCAGGATAGCGGGCTTGGATACGTATCTGGCTGTGCAGCGATATAACCGAGTGTATGCTGCCTTGCAGGAGAAAGGAGATAATGCCGATCCACGGGATTTACAGAAACTGTTTAAGATGAAATAGTTAGAGAATCCTTGGTTTTATTTCTGGAACTAAAAGAAAAGCGTTGATTTCTCCTTTTTCTATTTGATCATATTTGAATCCACTTTCTCCGGGACCTGCAGGAACATAAAAAGTACGAAGCATAAAATAGCCTTCTTCATGGTGTTTTTCAAGAAAACCAAAATCGCTTGATTTGTTAGAACTTTCTGCAGACCGACACAAGATTGGCGTTTTTTCATCCACAGAGCGTAGATCATCTGCACTTAACTGCACCGACGGCTGCAGAATTGAAACAATATCTTTTTCATGAAAGGATCTTTCCTCGGAACATTTAGCCCAATATCTGCCATCAATAACATCAGAGTCATATATTTTTTCGTGATACGTCCTACGAACAATTAATTCATTTTTATTATTAGCGATAACATGACCCAAAGAATAATCAGCTTGAGAGTTTCTTATCAGGACGACGTCGTTAAGGATGTAATGTTTTTCATAGTAGGAAATTTTCTGATCAAGAGATTGAATCTTGCTTTGCAATTCTTGAAGTTTTTGGATTTTCTCTTGATTAAATTTCTTAATCGCAGGAGATTTTTCTCTAAGATAGTAAGTTAAACCAATAATTGTAGAGCCACCGACAATGAGAGTTGTTATTGCTACAGTAAGTGGGTGATTATAATATGCCTCAACTAAAACTGCAGCAACAGTAGCAGAGTATACCAAACCGGGGAGAAAAAAAGAGGTAGGATATTTCTCTTTTTCAACTTCTTTTAACGGCTTTTCAATTTTTTTCCGTTCTTCTAACAACTTTACCAACCCCTTCACATCTCTGGGAATGTCTAACTTGTAGGAAAGATCTTCATTAACTCGATAAGGAGAAAAATTTTTCTGCTCTTCCATCCCAAGTGCTTCTTGATCTAGGGCAAACTCTTCTTCCATTATTTGGTCCAAATCTACTTTCTGTTTTAGCTTCATTTTCAAAAATGTGGAATGGTTATCTTAGAAACTTTATTTTTCGCTTCATAAAACGCTTCTAACTGCCCATGCTTTTGTGCCGCTAAATAAATGCCCTGCTGTTGACAATAACCAAGCCAACCTTCGTTCTCAGTAGTATGAGCTATCCAGAGTTCTACCACACGCGGTTTAAGACCACCATATTTCTGGATATGCTCCTCGGTTCGGCGGTAGTAGTATAATGTTCCTGCACCGCATTTAGTAGAAACCAAGGCAAAGAAAGCGACCAGGTTTAACAGCCCATAACTCAATTTATCAGAGAAGGTCGTTTCACTTTTTTCTACTGAAACATATAACGAACCGAGCACAGTGAGGGTTGCGGTCGCAGTTATTTTATTACCAATTAACCGTACATACAAATCTTCAACTTTTTCTGTTAGGCTCATTTGCCATCATACCATTTCAACGTTTCTCGCGTTGGATTATACTGTCGCAGCTTAGAAAATAAGGTTCTACCTTCTGTATCTTTCAAGCAATGACCAATTCCACCGACATGCACTAATCTAGCACCAGGCGTAACTATCCCTTCAAGATTCTCCGCCATAAAAGAATCTCTATAAGTAAAATTATGGGCTTCTCGGTTTACTATCTTTTGCTCTTCTTCGTCAAATTGTTCAAATAATTTCTGATAACGCTTGTAAATAGCATCTGTGCCAACAATTTTTCTGTCCAAAGGAGAGGTGGTAAGAAAGGTTCTCATATCATCCGCAGACAATCGACAAAATTGAGCAACTTCCCTCTGTGCGATTTTTTTGGAAGAAGGATGATCTACGTAATGCAGAGGGATACTATGTTGTAGAACGTACGCTCTACTTGCCACGATTTCAAAATTAAGTTTACTAAACTCTTTTTTTAAAAACTCAACTTCGTTATGAGAAAAATCTAAAGAATCAATTTTTTCATGTATGGCAGGGATTGCTTCATCTTGTAAGTAGCTAACCAGCTCCTCGCTGCATTCAAGAGTGATAATGGTAGGCCTTTCACAATCTAATGCTTTCTGCAATCTTTCTAGACCTAATGGATCACCATGCACCGTCCCAATAAAATGTATTCTTAGTTTCATTCTTTCTTCCTCGTCACTTTCCTTCCTAACTTATGCGCCAGATGCAATGGCTCCGGCAATTTATGCGGATGCACGATCATCTGCGGAATGATCTTCATCACTGTTTCAACAGAAACATTATGCCCTGGAGAAACAAACAGCGGATTAGAAAATTCTTTGGTCTTGATTTCAAAACCTAAGACTTCATTATTAATGATTATTTTTCCATCTTCGAGATTGCCAAACGTCAGCTTATCCTGCACTCCGATAGTTGGAATATTTAACTCCAAACCGAGATGTGAAGCAATGCCTAAGCGGCGTGGATGTAGGATTCCTTCCCCTTTCACCAGCAAGAGATCTGGTTCTTCTTCCAATTGATTGAATGCTTCGATAATAGCCGGCATCTCCCTATACGCTGTAAATCCTGCTTTGTAAGGAAGAGGATTTGACAGCTGATATTGTTTGGTTTCTTTGATTTTGAATGAAGGGTATTCACAGACTACTACAGTGGCCAGAATTTTGTCTCCAAGAACTTGGCATTCTGCTGCGCCGATAGTTTTAATCTCGCTAAAAGAATCTTCTAGTTTAATCCGATACGATAATTTTGCCTGTTCCCGTTTTAGTTCGAAGAGATCCATTTTATTTGAACTAATTTACGATTGTATAGTTGATCAAAAATAATTGTCAAACCAATCTTTTTCTTCTCTATTCAAAGTCAAACTTTTTGCTTCGTCCTGTCTCATAATTAGTCGCACCGGCAAAATCCTAACCTTGTTGTATACGCAATTAGAGGAATCACTATCTTGCCAACGCTTATATTTAATGTTGGTATCTTTCACGTACCCAATCATCCTTTTTTCTAAGTTCATCATAGTTAAAGCTCTCCCATTTTTTTATCTTAAGAAACTAGGCCTTTACTTTATAAACTTTTCCAAAGTAACTACTTGTAAGTAATTACTCAAAAATAAATAGTCTTTTGCCTACCTTGCCGTCATGCCGACAAAAGAATGGTGGTGGGGAAGATCAGCAAGCGTGGATTTGCATGGTTGTGATACTGCTTTACTCAAGAGTCCGGCTGCAATTAGGCGTTTTGTCCGTCAATTGACTAAGGAATTAAAGATGCATCGAGTCGGTCCTACTGAAATAAGGCGCTTCGGTCATGGTAAATTGCGCGGTTATTCCATGATGCAGTTCATTGAGACTAGCACCATCATTGCTCATTTCGACGAAAAAGGAAATCGCGCCTTCCTCGACATCTTCAGCTGCAAAACCTACAGTACCAAAAAAGTTGCTCAGTTCTGCAAGAAATTCTTCAAGGCCAAAAATTACACGTTGTATGTAGAAGAAAGGAAGTAATGAAAGCAAAAACAAAATATCTTCTGGTAACTGATATAGCTATCATTATAGTAAGTGTTTTCTTCGCTTTGGTCCTGGTTAAGACAGAGGTGGTCGCGGACATTCTGACTACCTCTAAGACATTAGAAGCATTAGGCAGCTTTATCTCAGGAATTTTCTTTACTTCCGTATTTACCGTGGCGCCAGCAGCAGTAACCTTGGGGGAAATCGCGCAAGCCAATTCAGTATGGTTAGTAGCATTATTTGGAGCATTAGGCGCATTGATAGGAGACTTGATCATCTTTCGATTTGTAAAAGATCGGCTTTCCAAACATCTTCTGGAACTGATTAAGAAGAAAGGCGGATCCAAGAGGTTAAAGCATCTCCTAAATCTAAAATCTTTTCGGTGGCTTACTTTCTTCATCGGCGGCTTAATCATCGCTTCTCCTTTACCTGATGAGTTAGGAGTAGCAATTTTAGGCTTTTCCAATGTGAAACCATCGTTCTTCATAGCTTTCTCCTTCATTTCTAATTTCCTCGGTATACTTTTAATAGGGATAGCAGCTAGGGCTATCTTATAGAAAGATATTTATAACGTTAAAACTTCATCTTCTAAAAAGAGGCACAGAAAGACCTTAAGTCTTTCTTACCTTTTTTAAATGCAAAAGCGTTAAAAAAGAGGCACAAGATGGTTCTCCGCGAACAAGATAAGCATTTTCTTTCCTCGTTGTACATAGCCATAGCCATAATTTTTACCTGGAAAGGAATCTGGGATGGGCTTTATGAAATACCTTTTCTTGGTTCATTGAGTTGCCCTTCCTCGCTCAGTTTGGAAACCTGCACCCCACTCGTATTTCTTTTTCTAGGATTTGCTATGCTTACCATTTCCGGAGCGATCTTCAAAGAATTTGATCCTCTCGGCGGAATTCAGAAAGCGGTAAATAAAACCTTACATTCCGTTCATACCCATCAAGATAAAAAAAATTTCCAATTCAAATATTACGACAAAGCACAGAAGAAATATGTGGTTATACCTGCCACCTGGGTTACTAAGATAGAGAAAGGTGCTTTGGTGGTGGTAATGCCTGGTAAGAAGCAGGAATTTTTCATCCCTGTACATAGAGTGACTGAAGTGCTCTACAAAGGAAAAAGTTATTGGAGATTATAAGATGGTAGCAGGAGAAGACATAAAAAAGTATTTTTGGTACATCTTTGGAATGATTGGAGTAGTGTTCTTCTGGGCCGGAACCTGGGATGGGTTAGGTTACATCCATCCGATTATTGCTAATCCTTGGCTTAGTTTGGTTTTAGGCATAACTATGTTAGGACTTTCTGGAATTATCTTCAAAGATGCTAATCCTTTATGGGAAGTAGAAAAGCCAGTAAAGGCTGAAGCAAAGAAAGTACATCATCACCCCCAGAAACATGAATTCCATTTCAAGTACGAAGATAGGATAAAAAAGAAAGAAATCATCTTGCATGCCCAGCAGTTAAAACGGGTAGAGAAGGATTTCCTTGTTTTTTTAGATAAGGAAAAAGAAGTGTTTGTCCCTTTGCATAGAATTACAGAAATTCTCCATAAAGAAAAAACTCACTGGAAGGCATAATATGCAACCCAAAACTAAGGAAGGGATTACTCCTTTAATGATTGGTTTTTTGTTAGTCTCATTCGCTGTCGCCGTCGGAGTGGTTATCATGAACCTCGGAAGCGCACAGGTAGAAGAAGAGGCAGAATGTGCAGTTGAAATTGGTCTCCGATTCTCTCAAATAGGTGGCGAGGAACAAGTCTGCTACGACGCAGCGAAAAAAGTATTCTCCTTCTCTGTCGAAAACGGAGTCAACATTAACGTTAATGGAATCGTGGTAAACATCATCGGAACACAGAAAGCGGAAAGTTTTGAATTGAATGACGCCAAAATGGGAAAAGCAGCAGTCTATTTAGGCCGAGCCCCATATGATACGGCTGTATCCGGAGAAATACGCCAAGTAAAGATAACTCCTAAGATCATCCCCTACGACACGGAAGAAGTATGCATTGATCAAGCCTTTGTGGTGGAAAATGTTAAGCCATGTTAGGTTACATTAAGGGTGTTTTGCAATTTTTTTAAGGTAAATATTTATAAATAAACGACAAAATATAGTTCGTAACATGGCTAATGCAGGACATAATACACTAGGAGTGCAGGTAGATAACTATCTATTATTTTCTTATAACGAAGACCTTCTTCCTGTGCAAAACATAGAGGTTCTTGAAGATCAGCTTACCTTAGTTAACTTACGAGAAGCAATGTTCACCATCATGGCCGGTCCAAGCAAAACGGATAAAAAAACATATGTATTAGAAATTCATTACCGAGAATCGGAACAAGTTCATCGCAGAATGTCCTGGCCGTTTGTGGATTGGAATAGACATCTCTACCTGGATTTTGCTGAAGAAGCACACTACTTGGCTTTAGAATTTTGTAAAGAACAAGGTTTTACCATTGAGCAGCATCTAAACTCTTGGCCGGAATATCAAGCCTTGATTGAAAAAAAAGATAAATCTACCTCACTAATTCTTCTTTAATAATCTCCTTCAAATCACCAACATTCTGAATTCCTTTCACAAATCTCCCTTTCGGATACACTACTGCCACGCTCCCTTCCGGATTGCAAAACCCTAGACATTGCGCTTTGGTACAATAAACCTGCATAGTCAATCCCTCTGCCCGAATCCATTCTTTTACTTTCTTAACATCTTCAGGTTTAATACGCGGACCGCAGCTGGGCTTGTCGGTATTCTGTCCAGTTCGATCATTAATACAAACAAACATATGTACTTTAGGTTTGGGAAAGTTGATTTCCTCGATCATTACGCAACCCTCTCCTCTAAATCTAACACTAATTCTCTAGAAGCCAGTAGTTTATCTGTTTCAAATTGGGTCAATCTACAACCATTCTCTGCTTGAACAATTTTTTTATACAAAGAATCAGAAACATAGCCCTGTTGAGATTCCTGAGGCTGAAAATTGACGATCTCTCCGTCATTTAAGCGCATGTAATCTTCAGCAAAGAATTTAGAATCTTCTTTGGTAAGATGGAGCGAACAGCCTGATTTCGTTGGCTTAACCCCTCTTCCTGGTTCTATCCATGCTATATAAATTACTTCCCTCAATTTAGTCATTTTTACATCCTCTGTACTTGTTTCACTACTTCCACCACTGGTGCAGGATTGCCCATAACATAAAAATGTACTGCTGGAACGTTATGATTAAGCAACTCTTCCGTTTGTTTCACCGTCCAATGCACTCCAATTTCCATTACTTCTTTTTTATCTTTTGCTGCTTCCACTTGCTGGGTTAAGTCTCTAGGTAGTTCTAAATAAAAATGTTGAGGCAAAGAAGTTAACTGTTCCTTCGCCGTCAAGATCTTTAATCCCGGAATAATAGGAACTTCCAAACCGTGATAATGACACTTCTTTACAAAATCAAAATATCTTCTATTGTCAAAAAACATCTGGGTTACGATGTAACTTGCACCAGCTTGTACTTTAGCTCGAAGATGCCGTAGATCTGCTTCGAAATGAGGTGCTTCAAAATGTTTTTCTGGGTAGCCAGCTACTCCGATACAGAAATCTGAAGGTGTTGCTTCCGGTTGCTCTCCTGCATAATTTCCAGCATTCATAGCTGTAATTTGCTTAACTAAATCCACCGCATATTCATTTCTGCTTCGTCCCGGCGGAAGTACTTTCTCGGTATCCATTTTATCTCCACGCAAGGCTAAAACATTTTGGATACCTAAATAATGTAAATCGATCAGGAAATCTTCCGTTTCTTCCCACGTAAAACCGTGGCACAAAACATGAGGCACTGCATCTATCTTATATTTATGTTGAATAATTGCACATATTCCTAATGTTCCCGGACGCTTCCTTCGTACTCCATTTTTACTATCTATTATCTGAGCAGCATGGCTAGTAACATCAATAAAGGAAGGATTAAACTGAGCTAGAGTAGCGATTACTTCTTCTAGCTTCTTGAAATCTCCGCCGCGTTGAGGCGGTACGATCTCAAAGCTAATCAACGGTTCTGTTGCGCTCGCGAGATGATCAATGACTTTCATAGGCAAACGTTTTTAATAAGAAAAGATTTAGTTAATAATAGTTATGGAATTCAAAATGGAATTCCAATCCTCTGGATGGAGTTGCGTATGGAAATAGAGTTCGATTTAACTAAATCTGTAGAAGAGAACGCTGCTAAGTATTTCGAAGAATCAAAAAAAGCCAAGAAGAAGTTAGAAGGTGCAAAAAAGGCAGTAGCAGAAACAAAAAGGAAATTGGAACTATTGCTTAAACAAGAGGCCGAATTCTTAGAAGAACAGGCATACAAGCAAGTTAAAAAAGAAAAGAAGCGCGAATGGTACGAAAAATTTCATTGGTTCATCTCCTCGGAAGGATTTCTCTGCATTGGCGGGAAAGATGCGACCTCTAACGAATTAGTGATCAAAAAGCATACTGAGAAAAATGATCTGGTGCTGCATACGGACATGGCGGGATCACCGTTCTTCGTGATAAAAAACGGTCAAGAAGCAGGAGAGCAAACCATTAAGGAAGCAGCACAGGCTGTGGCCGCTTACTCAAGAGCTTGGAAGTTAGGACATACCTCAGCTGATGTATTCTACGTTAAGCCAGAACAAGTAACCAAAGAAGCAAAACCCGGAGAATATGTACCAAAAGGAAGTTTCATGATCTATGGAAAGACCCAATATCTCTATCCAAAATTGGAATACACGATCGGATTGCTAGGCGAAGAGATTATTGGCGGCCCTGCTCCTGCAGTGGAAAAACAGACCAAAAATTTTATAGTAGTAATCCCCGGAAAAGAAAACAAAGGTGTTCTTGCTAAGAAGATCAAGCATAAATTGAAAGGCGGAGACTTAGATGAGATTTCCAAATTCTTACCTGCAGGTGGCGCAGAGATCAAGAAATAGAGTTACATAACTATTATAAAAAATATTAATACTAATAAACCATGACAGAATATAAACTATGGAAAGTGCTTATCAGCTATGATGCTCATTGCATTGATGGCAATTCTAAGACCAAGGTGCATTATCGTCTGCCTGGAAGAAATCAGGAAGAGGCATTGCAAAAAGCCCGGAATTTATTTTCAGAAGGTGAATGGAAAGGAAAAGAGCTGGTAGAAAAAGGTTTCTACGAGGAAAAGGGTGTTGATCTTGACAATTACCAGGAGAGCGTTACAGAATATCGCGCTGCCCTCTCCGTTCCTAAAATAAGCGGCCCTGATTCAAAGAAATTCACCTTGACCCCCAGGATATCCGATGACGGAAAAACGATCGAGTTCATCGTTGATGAGAAATAACTTTTTAAAGAACTTCTAGTTTTAATCTTCTATCGCCCCTGTCGTCTAGCCTGGATGTGGAAACAAGGCAAATAGGACGCGAGCTTGCGGTCGTGAGACAAAAAGCTTGAAGCCGGAGTTCAAATCTTCGCAGGGGCACTTATCTTGATACATATTCAGCAAACCATGCAGGAAAAAGTACTTCGCCCAATTCTAACCCTTCTTTTACCGCTTTATAGTTCATCTTGGAACCTTCTCTTTTCTCCTTATCATGTAATTCATCCAGCACTGCTTCAAGTTGCTGTAGGACAGCACGAGGATTCTTTCGATAAGGTGAAGAAGATTCATTCGAGCAGGATAAAGAAAGACCAAGCAGCCTATTAGAGTAACGCCCCAGAAAAAAGATGGCAGTACGATTGTCTGAGACCCGATGAATCTTTTCCTCTTCGCTTGCAATCAAGTAATCAATATTTATGTGCAAGCAATCT
>CAYJQD010000002.1:9862-15637 GCA_964372235.1 uncultured Methanosarcinales archaeon | reverse complement strand
ATCTGAACCCATACGGAATATCTGCATGACATAATCCTACCCAACAACCTTCTGAAATTTGTTTTTCTGTTTCCATCTTGTCCTGATCCATTTTGTAATATATCATAAGCAATCAAGTCATAATGAGAGGTTATTAAGCTTTCCTATCTATAAACAGAAAATCTCGCCGGCTCGCACATCACCACCATCAGCACCTCTGAATTTCTCTTCTTCATCTTCTCCAACGTATCCAGATCCGTCTGCGAAGCGACGCAGCTCTTGTAAGGATGACTGTGCAGCAGTATCAGCGAATCTTCAGAACAAGGCTCAAATGAAACATGAGCAAAACTCTGCTCATACATTATTGGTTGGTATAAAGATATAACATAATAATCAGTTCCCCTCTTCTCTCCAAGGAGGCAAACGCTAAATTCTACTTTTTGTTCTGCAAAGTAAATTTCCTGCAATTGTTCTCTCACATTATTTTCAAAATAGATAGAAAAATCATCTAAGACCAGAACTTTTTCTTGGAGAGGTGTAGATTCCAACTGCCCTTTTATGATGGATGAAAGCGGATAACTGACAAAGATGTACGATATCATGAGAACCGCCAGCATCACGCCGATCATCAAGATAAAAAATTTCTTGAACTTTGATTCAGGAGGCGCTTCTTCAAAAGCAGCTTCCGATTCCCGATGCTTCATACGTCTATGGATGTGTATATCATTATTAACTTTCTTCTTTTTATTTCACTATCTTTATATATTTCTTCAACTCTTTTATGGCCTTTATGGATTTGGAAAACAACATTACCTTTCGAGATTCTGTCAAAGAAGATGAAGTATCTAAAAGAATCCTTACCCCTGAAGTATTGCGTTTTGTAGCCGAGCTGGCAGGAGAATTTACTGCTAAACGAAATGAGCTTTTGGCTAAACGTGAAGAACGGCAGCAAGAATACAATGCTGGATCTCTTCCTAATTTTTTAGAGAGCACTAAACATATTCGTGAAGGATATTGGAGTGTAGCCAGACATCCAAAGGATTTACAAAAACGCTGGGTAGAAATTACTGGACCAGCATCCAATCCCAAGATGGTTATCAACGCACTTAATTCCGGCGCAGATTGCTACATGGCAGATTTCGAAGATTCTGACGTTCCAACTTGGCAGAACCTCATGAACGGGCAGGCTAATTTGATGGAAGCAGTGGATTGGAAACTTACCTATCATGATCCGGAAAAAAATAAAACCTACAAATTAAATGATATAGTTGCGACGTTGTTAGTCCGCCCTCGCGGCTGGCATCTAGATGAGAAGCATGTTTTATTTGAAGGAAAACCAATCCCCGGTTCATTGTTTGATTTCGGGCTGTTCTTTTATCATAATGCACGAGAATTGCTGCACCAAGACGCCACACCCGCTTTTTATCTGCCGAAAATGGAAAGCCATCTGGAAGCAAGATTATGGAATGACGTTTTTGAAAAAGCCCAAGATTTGCTTGGCCTCAGGCCAGGAACTGTTAGAGCAACTGTGCTAATTGAAACTCTTCCCGCTGCTTTCGAGATGGAAGAGATTCTCTACGAACTGAGAGATCATATCTCTGGATTGAACTGCGGACGCTGGGACTATATGTTCAGTTACATTAAAACTTTACAAATACATAGTGATAGGCTTGTACCAGACCGGGACCAAGTTACTATGACTCAGCCCTTCCTGCAATCATATGTTGATTTACTTATCAAAACCTGCCATAAACGTGGTGCCTATGCTATGGGTGGCATGGCCGCACAGATTCCTATCAATCCTGAAAAAGGAAAAACACCAGAAGAAAAAGAAGCGCTGAGAATAGAACATGAAAAAGCAATAGCCAAAGTTCGCGCTGACAAAGAACGTGAAGTTGCCGCTGGCCATGATGGCACTTGGGTTGCTCATCCCGGATTAGTTCCGTTAGCCAGAAATATTTTTGAAAAAGAAATGAATGACTCTGATAATCAACTCTATAAACTCCGAGAAGAGGTACATGTTACCGCTGAAGATCTTCTCAGAGCACCAGATGGAAACTTTACATATAATGGATTAAAGAAAAATATCAGAGTAGGGATAGAATATACAGAAGCCTGGCTAAGAGGTATTGGCTGTGTCCCTTTAGACGGAAAAATGGAAGATGCTGCCACCGCAGAAATTTCCAGGGTTCAGATCTCCCAGGGATTACGCCATAGCATAAAATTAGATAGCGGAAAAGTTGTTACACCTAAATTATATACTGAAGCTCTGGCTGAAGTCAGCGCGGAGATCATGAAGGGACTGGGGAAAAATAGCATCTATTGTGGCGTCGAACCGGATGAAAACGGCGTGCTAAGAAGATTCCCAGATGCGACTTCATTATTTTCCATAACTATAGAACGAGCACAAAAAAATAATCACTTTGAACCGTTTTTAACCATTCCAGCATACGAACATTTGATAAGGGAGGGAAAATAATGAAAGATAGATGGGAAGGAATAAAGAGGTCTTATTCAGAAGAAGAGGTCAAGCGCTTGCGTGGTTCTTTTCGTATCGAGCATACTGTCGCAAAATTAGGAGCAGAAAGACTCTGGAATTTACTGAATGAAAGACCGTACGTTCATGCTCTAGGAGCGTTAACCGGAAACCAGGCTAAGGAAATGGTTAGAGCAGGACTAGAAGCCATCTATCTTAGCGGCTGGCAATGTGCTGCTGATGCAAATCTAGCTGGAGAAATGTATCCCGATCAAAGCCTGTATCCTGCCAATAGTGTTCCTTCATTAGTGAAACGTCTTAACAACGCCTTGTTGAGGGCAGATCAGATCGAGCATGCAGAAGGAGGAGCTAAAAGATATTGGCTAGCCCCAATAGTAGCGGATGCTGAAGCTGGTTTCGGCGGGCCATTAAATGCATTTGAATTGATGAAAGGAATGATTGAAGCTGGTGCTGCTGGAGTACATTATGAAGATCAGCTTGCTTCAGAAAAAAAATGTGGCCATATGGGAGGGAAAGTGTTAGTGCCAGTAAATCAATTCATCAGGACTTTGACGGCTGCACGACTTGCCGCGGATGTATGCGACGTACCCACTATCTTGATTGCTCGAACTGATGCAGAAAGCGCAAAACTAATCACCTCCGATGCAGACGATCGAGATAAACCTTACCTGAGCGGAGAACGTACCGAAGAAGGTTTCTTTTATTTCAAAGAAGGAACAGAATTAGAACGCTGTGTCGCTCGAGGGTTAGCATATGCGCCCTATGCGGATTTGCTTTGGATGGAAACTTCCACCCCTGATTTAGAACAAGCTAGAAGATTTGCTGAAGGAATTCATGAGAAGTTCCCAAACAAGATGTTAGCCTATAATTGTTCTCCTTCATTCAATTGGAAGAAAAAACTAGATCAGGAGACTATTGAAAAATTCCAGCGCGAACTTGGCGCTATGGGATATAAATTTCAATTCGTGACCTTGGCAGGGTTCCATGCCCTAAATCATAGCATGTTTGAATTAGCCCATTATTACAAAGATCATGGCATGGCAGCCTATTCAGCGTTGCAGCAACTCGAGTTTGATAGCGAAAGACGAGGTTATACTGCAACTAGGCATCAGCGAGAAGTGGGTACCGGATACTTCGATGAAGTCCGAAATGTAATCAACGGCAGTGAAGCAGTTACCACGGCCCTGAAAGAGTCTACTGAAAAGGATCAGTTTTGAGGACGAAGGTTTATATAGTAAGGCCTTTTCTTCCGCTTAGCGCATATAAGAGAACTAATTCTCGTTTTCTATATGTTATTAATCGGAGGAAATAAACAATGGACAGATTTAACCGCAACGGTGGATTCCAGAGAAACAACTTTGGCCCACGCGAAATGCATAAAGCAACCTGTTCTGAATGTAAGCAAGAATGCGAAGTACCATTCAAGCCTACTGAAGGAAAGCCAGTTTTCTGCAGAGAATGTTACAAGAAAAGAAAAAGTAATTACTGATTATTTTTCTAATTCAACGTATACATCTAAACTTAAAATTCTTTTTTGTTTTTATTTTCCTTTTCAAAGAATCAAACCAACCTAATCAATTCTCCTGCACCTTTCCCCGGATACTCTTTTCTATTCGCTCCCGGATACGCAAAACCATTGATGAAGGCTCTACGTGGTTTAGTTGATTTGTTCACTTCACTACCGTGTATTGTATATGGCCCAAATAACACTACATCTCCTGGCTGCATTAGAGCAGATATTGCAGAGTTGGGATTAAATTTATCAGAAACTGTTTGTTTAGCCTTGTCATACGGTAAATAAAGATGTCCACACTCATAAGTCGTTGCCGGAATAAACATCAAAGGACCATTCTCTGTCGTAGCTTCATCGATCGCGGTGACCATCTGCACGTAACTTCCCCTACCATTAATATCCTTCCAGTCTTCTGTGCCATAGCCGCGATGACCACTATCCTGATGCCAAGGATAAAATCCTCCATCCGGAAGTTTGAAATGAACTTGATTGATGAGATGATTTGCATAATCACTTCCCAGAAGCTGCGCGACCATGCCGGTAAGTCTTTTATCCCGACCGTAGTGCAACAACATTGGCTCGGTCGCACCAGCCCAGACCACACGTTCCAACAAATTCCTTTGAATTACAAACTTACTTCCATTTACCATAAATTCTCCATCTAAACCGATCGTTTGATGCTGAAGTCTCCGGGTGGCATAACTCATCTCTGTGATTTCATTTTTTGAAAAGATATCTCTAAGAATGACAAATCCTTTTTCATAAAAATCCTGCAGCTGTGTTTCTGACAACATCTTATTTTCTAAAAGAGAGCCCGATAAGATTATAGCCCTGAAAAGTATTATCTATACTGTACTGTTTTTCTATACTATGGGAAGAGAGAGTGCGGTACTCTTTCTTGTGAGCAGCTTTCATAACCAGATAAAATTCAGCAGGGTCGACTAGATATCCTTTCGCATGCCAGATGGTATCAGCTTTTCTGCACACCAAAGGCATTCGTAATTGTAACAGCTTACTACATAAAGCTTCAAAACGAGAATCTGAGGAAAGTATAAACCTATCCTTTGGGAACGCTGTTGAAAGCAGAATCGTATCCATTTCTGCTGCCGCAACTTGATCATGAGTGCCAAAATAAACTTGTACCACTGTTTCGGAGGAAGAACCAACCAAGGCTACCAAAGAAGTGGGAAGTTGAAAATGAGCACGTTGGTAGTTTATATCCTCAGTTGCTCGTGATGGATCAAAAGATGGAAGACGCATGATACTCTCTAGGCAATTTTATATTTAAAGTTTATCAATTAAAATTCTTTCTTCTCGTAATTTTAGGCCTAGCAAGATAAAATCTTTTGTCGACAAGCACTTGATTTAGCTTTTCGATATGTCTTTCCGCTCGATCTTCGTGAGCAGAAACATCGCATCTCTTGAAAGCCTCAAAGACATCCTGAGGAAGATATGAAACAGGTGCTAAAGCTCCATTAGGATACGTATTAACCGCATACAGATTTCCTTCCTTGTGCTCTTCAACCCTTGATAAATAAGAAGGAAAATGAGGAAGTGATTCCAGACGAATCCTTACCTGAAAGTCGGGAAGAATATCGATATAGGCATATTCTCTTCCACAGACACTGCCACCAAAATCAAAGACCAGTTCTCCTTTGGAGATTTCAACAATATCAGTCAGGCCGCCTACCTCTACACTATTTTTAGTTATAACCTCAATTGGATTTTGGTGATATTGATGTAACCAACGGGCAATATCATCCAGAGAACGAGCAAATATGTCTTT
>CAYJQD010000002.1:0-9852 GCA_964372235.1 uncultured Methanosarcinales archaeon | reverse complement strand
ATGGTTCTTTAATTTCTATGGTATAACAAAACTGCTGGGGAAGATAGCAAAAGAAAGTTTATATAAAACCATTTCATAAGGTGAACGCTTTTAGATTTGGAATATCGCCATTACAGTATGGGCAAGCCTTAGGCATCTTCCGATACGGATCATACTTGAAAGGATAAGTGCATTTTTGACAGGAGAACTTCACTAAGGTCGTCCCGGGAATTTTTTCAACTTTCGGTTGCAGATCATGTTGCTTTATTCTGGCCATCCGTTCCAGATATTCATCTTCTTTATCCCATCCGGCTGGCTTCTTAGGCTGCTGCGCTTGTACCTGTTCTGCTGCTGCTTTCTTCTTTTCTTCCTGCTCCGTCCTTCCGCTGAAACAACTGGGACAGACTACTTTTTTAAATTTATAATGCAGCTTAAATTGGCTAGCCGGAGCAAAGCCTTTGCACGAACCGCACTGTATGCGTAAATCATCTGCCATGTGTCCAGAAAATATGAAGAGATATTTATAGTTTTGGGGTGTGAAAAATAACTGTTTTTACTTTTAGGAGATAAAAAGTTGTCGTCTAGGCCAAGATGGTGAACCGAGCTATGCGAGAGCGAAGCTTAGTAGTTAAGTTACTTTTCTATTGGATATGCAACGAGAAAAAGACGAGGTTCACGGCCAAGACGACTTTTTATCTCTTAGTTCAACAAATCATTTAAAAATTCCAAAATTATCTTTCTCTTATGCATCCTTTTTTGGAAAAAATTGAACACTATAACGCTAAACTTATTACACCTGCTCTGATCGTTCTATTAGGAGTCATAATCTATGAATTATTCCTTCACGTTGAAAATCATACTATCGAATTGATAGTCAAAATCGCTGATGCACTAGTGATTACTATTTTTGTGATCGATTTGATCTTCTTAGCCCATAAGGCCAAGAGCGTGAAATTCTTTTTCAAAAAATATTGGCTGGACGTTATCGCCGTATTTCCCTTCGTGCTGTTCTTTAATCTAGTAAATTCTATCTACCGAGCGGCTATCGCTACCGAACGTATTGTATTGGGACAAGCCATCTTGCACGAAACCGTGGAGGCCAGTCGGGGAGCAAGAGCCTTTGCAGAGAGCGGAAAATTCGTCAGGTGGATTAGAATTGTGGCCAGGGTGATCCGCGTGGTAACGAAATCGCATTTATTTGAGAAAGTGCATCATGGTCGAAGGAAGAAACATACAAAGAGTACACGAGCTTAAACCACTTCCACTTTCTTAACTTTTTCAACTCTCTCTTTCACATACTTCTCTTTCAACACTGAATTTACAAAATTCGGCAACTTTGGATTCTCTACTTTCACCTTGGCCATCACCCGGCTTTTCTCTTCAAAAGTGTTCTTATTTTTCTTCTTGAAATCAGCCACGAATTCTTTCATCTTCAACGGCGGCCCAGTACGGATCTCAAATTCAGGCAACTCCCTCTTTTTTGTCACAACATAAAATAGCGCCTCAGCACCTTTGTCCCAAGTCCAACCACCATGCGCTAATTCAAACCCTTGCAATTTCTCTCGCAAAAACTCAAACACTTTCAACAATTTCGCACCGACGGCATCTTCTTTTCCCTCAGTAGGTATAACCGTGATCAATACTAAACTTCCCTTTCCTTTGTACTTCTGTTTCAGCGAATCAGAGGTAATCTTCTCTTTTACAAAAAAATCCTCCGCTGGCTTTTGCAAATATTTCTTCGCCACTTCTTTGAAGAGCAAAAATTTCTCCATCGATAAAGCTGCAGCTGCATTTCTGGTCTTATCGACTGGATCGATCACGATCAGCGGAGATTGCAATTTAGAAGTATTTATATGAAACAAAGCTAATTCTTTAGTCTTGTAAAACTTGGAAGGATCAATTACTTCTTTTTCTTTCCATTTCTGTGCTGCTTTCAAGACATTTTCGAAAGAACCGTAATATGCAGTCAATATCTCCAATACATAACCGCTGAATCCTCCTATGTACGATTCCGCACCATACAGATTGTTAGCCTTGCAGAACTGTTTCAATAAACGAATATCATCTTTGACTGCGCCAGCATATTTGGCTACCCAAGCTGAATGCAATGGAGAGATATCAGTGATATTACGCGCCTGTTCGGGGCTGCTGATCTTCAAGATCGGAACCACTTCAAAGACTAAGCCTTGGAAAGGTAGCTGAAAATAATCTCGACTGCCATGTAGGCGTTCTTTTTTTATTTTGGGAAAAGCTTTCTCTAGTGCTTTCTCCAAAAGCTCGGAAAGTTCTGCAGATTTCTCTTCGTACTTGTTCAGATCAAATAAGACAAAAATATCTACATCATGGCTGCCGGAAAGCCAGGTTCCCTTTGCTCCACTGCCGCCAAGGATAGCTTTCGCCGTAAGCGGAGCAAGAACAGCATTAATCATTTTGAGAAAAGAAGCTGTCGCTGTGGTTAGTTTTTTTTCTTCGTCCTTACTTGGTTTTATTTTTTGTAATATGGATTTCATTCTTTAATTTACGGGCGTCCTTCCGCAGAACTCTCCTAATGGTTCTTTCTCCTTTTTCTAACAACTTGAGATCCTGTATAAGTACTTTGTGAATTTTTTCCTTAAATAAAAATAAGGCCAGCAAGAAACTTATTACCAATGTGATGATCTGCAAAGGAAGAGTAAATGTTCCCTCTCGCAGTTCTGCTCCAAAAAATGTCAAGAGCACCATCTGTACCATGAATCCGGCAGTGGATACCAAATTAAAGTGGAACAAAGAAATGTCCGTCAGCGCTGCCGAGAAGCTTACCAGATCATTAGGGAACAGCGGCGCTATCCTAGCCATAAATAAAGCCAGTAATTTTTTCTTTTTGAAAAATAAAATGAAATGAAGGATTTCTTCTTCGGTAAAAAAGATAGAAGCAATTTTGTTACCCCATTTACGCGCGATGATAAAGATAAACATGGAACCCAGAAATGCTCCTATGAGGCTGTAAATTAAGCCCCACAACGGGCCAAAAATGAAACCGGCCAGAATAGTAGTAAGTTGAGAAGGGATTATAGATATCATGGTTTGAAGCATCTGCAGGATGATCAAACCGAGAGGTGCAAGAATACCAAAACGTAAGACAAACCAACGTAATTCTTCCGGGTCTGCTAATGATTCTTGCACAACCTGACTTTGGGCGATCCACCAAAACAAGAGAGCTAAAATAGTAACTAACAGCAGTAATTTAATCCAGCGCCTCTCTTTTTTCATGATAAAGAGAAAAGAAAGCATCGTATATAAATTTTAAGGAGCGCAATCATTCGTACCCTAAGACAGGGGTGACATATATTTTTATACTCGTCGTTATTACACCTTTTCATGATGCTCTCAAATAGTCAGGTCCAATGTTCTGATTGTAGAAGATCAGTAAATAAGTTAGATACCTTTGCGGCCGTGAACGGGACCAAGGAACTACGGTACCGCTGTCGAGCTTGTTACAGCGTCAATAAGGATTTAGGCCTAAGTCCTAAAGAAAAACAGGCCATCAAAAAAGAATACTTCTGCGGCCGCTGTAAGTACAAGTTTAAGGCTTTAGGAACAACCTGCCCGTATTGTAGCAAGCAAGACCAAGTGGTAGAACAGGTTCATTCCGTTAAGGATTTATTATAATTAATTGGCAACCAAATCTTTTTCTTTAAATTGAACGTCTTTCTCTTCTATGCTGTTGAAAAGGACGTTTTGATAATCATGCCGTTCTGTTCCTGTCTCAACCCGGAGGGGAACCCCATAATAAGTATCTACCCAAAGATCTATTCCTTCCGGTGTCCTCAGCTGCCAGACACTCCGTGTTCCTATTTTAGCCTCAGAAATCTTCTCAGCAGAAGTAACTCCATCGATCCAGTCTAAAGGCGTCTTGAGATAATACTGGTCGTAATCTACGGAACCAGCATCTCCTGTCTTTATACAATAGCGTTGGCTTTCACAATACGCTTGAGCTGTTTTAGCTCCTGTATCAAAAATAATCACATCCATCGTGTTCTTGTTAAGGACATCTGTTTGCACTAATAATTCTTGTTTTACAATCAATTTTTTTATCCAAACATCAACAGGCTTTTCTAAAGGCCTATCAAATCTCTTATACTGATAAGACATGCTCTCTACATTTTTACTTTTCGATAAGAGCTCTTCTACATTAAGACCTTGGTTAACCACTGGTTCTGATTCTTTCGCTCGGGGGCATAGATTAGGATCAGAAACAGTGCTGCCATCGGGGCAGACATATTTAGGACTGCACGCAGCCAAAAAGAGTGATATAACGAATAGCAATATGACTACTAAAATTTTTCTTATCATTACTCTAACCACACTATCCCATTATATAAATTTAACTACTCAATTTTTTAAAGAAGGGTCAATTTAAGATAAGATGGTACAAAAAATAAACATCGCCAAGGCTGCGGAGATGGAAAACACGCTTCTCATAGACGCCAGGACGCCGAAAGAATATGCTGAAGACCATATCATTGGAGCGATCAATGTGCCTTTGCTGGATGACCAAGAACGCCATGAAATAGGGGTCATCTACAAGCAATATTCAAGAGAAAAAGCGATCGAGAAGGGAATGGAACTACTTCCCAATAAGATTCCTTCTATCTATAATGCAGTGAAAGATCACCGTGAAAAAACCATCATCGTCTACTGCGCTCGAGGAGGCATGCGTTCAGGCATTATCGCTTCCTTGCTGGAATCCATTGGTTTCAAAGTACTGCAAGTAGAAGGAGGCTACAAAGCGTTCCGCAAGCATGTATTAGCAGAATTGGACAATTTCAAATTAAAACCAAAGATCATCTGTCTTTACGGATTAACCTGTTCCGGGAAAACCAAACTGCTGGAACAGCTGTCCAATGCATTAAACTTAGAAGAACTAGCTCAGCATCGGGGAAGTTTGTACGGCGGAGTAGGATTAACGCCGCATCGCCAGAAAAAATTTGAAAATTTGCTCTTGCATAGATTGCAGAAGCTAAATCAATTCGACTACATTTTCGTGGAAGGAGAAAGCCGGAAGATAGGCGATACGGAAATCCCTCCTTTCCTATTCAAAGCCATGAAACACGGATTTAATGTCCTTATCAAAAAAGATTTTGAGCTGCGGGTAAAGGAATGCGTAGAGGAATACTTCTCAACTCCAGAAAAAGTCCAGCAGATCAAAGAGATTACACCTCAGCTTAGAGATATTATCAGCAATAAAAGAAAACAAGAGATAGTTACGTTAATTGATGCTGGAAACTATGAGGAAGTTGCACGGATCTTATTGAAAGAATACTATGATGTCTTGTATGCGCATACTTTGAAGAATGTAAAGTTTGATATAGAGATTAGTAATGATAAGATAGAAGAAGCAAAAAAAGAAATTAAAAACATAGGAAAAAGGGCTTACTACTTACAGGCACCATCTTCACAGCGGCAAGATACCGTTCGCGTGAAATGATATTTCTCACGGCCGCAGTAATGCTCAAGCAAAAGCCCAGCTGTATGACATTTATCAGTCGCTGACTTTGCTTTTACTGAAGTTCGATCCTTAAAATTCACTGTTCCCTTTTCAGAAGGGTTATCTCCGCCGTCGCTGTCGGTACAGCTTTGCGGTAAATTATAAGCAAACGCATTGCCAGTTATTTTTCCGTTCAAGCCAAGTACTGCTACTAAAGCCACAACAAACACGCCCAGTACGATTAAAATTTTTCTATCCAATCGAAACACCTCTTTTGAATGTTTTTGAGGTAAGAAAGACTTTTGTTGAATATAAATATTTCGTTATTAAAAAAAGAAAGAAAAAAACTTAACAAGTTACGCTCATTTGTTTGCCGTTGTTAGTCTCGTCAGATTCTGCTATCTTGTCTTGGTATGCAGCAACAGTACTATTATCAGCAGTGACAACGACCTCCAAATTTTGTGGACAAGGACCAACATGCACTTCACTTAAAGTAACTTCTGCTCCACTTGCTAATGTCAAAGAAGATCTATATTGATCTAAGCCAGGACCTTTAAAGACAGTATGGAAATCTCCGCCGGTACTGCCCAAACCAATGTTTTTCACCTTTGCAGTAATGTTTGCATATTTTCCACTAGCATTAACAAACTCTTTAAACCCTGCAGAATCAACTACCAGATCGGCTGGTTCCTGCTTCTTACAAGCACCATCCATACATTTCCAAGTTCCTCCCAACTTCTGATTATAATCGCTGCAGTCAACTGATTTGGTTAACCGTAATCCGTTAGGCACGCTTGAACAATAATTCTCACGTAACAACTTCTCATCTCCACAGACATCCTCGTATGGCATAGATCCTCCTGACCAAGTTAATGTTCCTTTTTCAAATTCATCCAAACCAGTGGGATTAGCCGCATCGGCATCTGTATCTGAACAAGTTGGCGGAGCAGGACCGGTTGTGACGGCTCTTCTATAAGATCTCTGTAGCCTAAGTAAATTAGGATTCGCTTTAGCCATACCTGCAAAGGCCCCGCTATCCTCAGCAGTTACCGCTTCCAATTCTTCCGGAGACAGCGCGCTCAATTCTGCCTCTAATTCTTCATCTGCCAATGGTTCTTCCTTTGCACAAGAAACAACCAATGATAACATCACTAACATAGAAATTAAAACTAATATTTTTTTCATCTTTACACCTCAAATTTTTTTATAGGCATGATTAACATAAATATAAATATAAATGTTTCTAAACAGGAAAAAACCTCATTACAAATTCAATAAATCTTTGCAAAAACAAAAGAAAAAAGAAAGAAAAAGAAGTTAAAAAAGAGAATTACAATCTCTTTCTCTTAGCTCCTTTCTTCTTACCTTTGCGTCCGCGAGCCATAGTTGCTCGGCAGACATTTCCTTTACTGTCGATGAAGTAAAGATAACCAGGAACTTTCTTAACCCCGCACTTAGCGACAACTTCTACTTTAGCTTTTCCTTTCTTTCGTCCAGCTCTGCTCATAGGAGCTCTGGCTACGTGACCTTTCTTGTCGACGAAATAAAGGTAACCCTTAACTTTCTTTACACCAGTTTTTGATACAAGTTCAGCCATTTAATACCCACCTCTTTGTTTATGTTTTTTGGCTAAATACGAACAACGCGAAGCTACTACTGCGTTTTTCTAGAGAAAGATATTTTATTATAGTATTTAAAGCTTTCTCTTCGTCGTCGGAAAAATAAGATTCAGGGCTGGCAAAGATTTATATTTGTCTAAAAAATAGTCGTAAAAAAGATGTGAAGAACAGATGAAACCAAACCTGTTGATCCTTGGCGCTTCTGGAGGACTGGCCAATGCAGTCTTGCATTCCTTGGTCCACCATCGACCACTCTTCAACAAACTAGTTCTTCTCGATAAAAATAAGAAGATTCTGCAAAATCCCTATTTAGACCATCAAAATCTCAAATATACTTTTCTTCATAAAGAGCTCAGGCCGGAACGGAAAAAAGAATACCACCATCTTCTTAAAAAATATAAAATCAACCTAGTCATTGATCTAACCGATGCTCTTACTATACCTCTGATCAAAGCCAGTAACGAAGCCGGAATAGACTATATTAATACTTCTATTAACGACGATGATAAGACCGGCCCAGAATTGATTTCAGAAATATTTGCCCACAGAAACGCATGGAAAAAATCCCGGCAGATACTATGTTCAGGCATGAACCCTGGCAATGTCAACATGTGGGTGAGGCATGGCATAGAAAAACACGGCGTTCCTCAAGAAATCATCCATTTCGAATACGACACTTCCATGAGTAGAAAATGGAAAGCTATGGTCACTTGGTCGATTCACGAATTCTTGGAAGAAGATATTCGCGACCCCGGCGGACTAGTTTTAGGAAGAGGGAAAATAAAATGGCTCTATCCCAACGCTTTGCTGCATCAGATTGATATGAAGCCTATACTCAGCCCGATATTAGAATTAGAAAAATATCCTAAAGGCTGTCTGGTATTGCACGAAGAAAACATTACAATAGGCCACAGATATGATATCCCTTCAAAATTTGTCTACGCCATACATCCGCAGACCATGCAGGCTCTCTTGAAGATGTATCGGAAAGAAAAAAAGATTCCAAAGAAAGAATTGCAATTAGCCGACAACCTGAAGATAGGGCTAGATGGGTCTGATAACATTGGAGTATTGCTTAAATACAAAAACAAGAAAGTGTATTACTTTAATAGTATCTCTAACACTTCCGTGGTAGGAACAAACGCCACGTATACACAAGTAGCAGTAGGAGTTTTTGCTGCTCTCTTTACCCTTATGTTTGACAAAAACCTGAAGAACGGGACCTATTTCGTGGAAGACCTGTATGATACCCATTACAAACATTATATGTTTGATAACTTGCGGGTGCAGGAGTTTGTTTTTAATGGGAACAAGCTAAAGAAGTATGCTCCTGAAATTAAATTATCACATAAGAATGGATTAAAGTATGTGTACATTTGAGGAGATAATTTTAGGCAAAATTACCACAATTCTTGAATTTATAGAGAAATAGCCTTAATTGCTTTCTGCCTTTTCCGGAGAAATTGTATCTTCTTCTCAATTTGTTTTCCATCCACCTTAACTAATTTCTTCTTATTTAGGACAGCATCCCGTTCTTTTTTTAAATCAAGCAGCCTCTTCGTAAGTTGAGCAATAGCTCCTTTTTCTTTTGTCGCTATCTCCTGCATGATTTGAAAATGGGAAGTATTAATTTCTCTGCCTTGGCGCAATAAGTAATCTGCTTCATCTAAAAGATATTCCAACGTGGTTTCTATTTCTTTAAGCTTGGCAGAAGAATGTTTCGTCTGCGCCTTTTTGATATCTTTCTTGCTGGTCGCGGTATGGAGTTGGGAGAGAATTCTTCGTTCTTCGGTCACTAAATTTTTTCGAGAATGTTCAATTCTTGCCAGCTCCTGTTGAAGTTTTTTGACTGAACTTTTTACGTCTGCCAAAGCGTTCTTACTTTTGCTTTTATTCTTCAAAGCCAAACTCAAAGAATGTATGTTTTGTTCCAGATCTTTGAAATGAACCTCAATTACTTTTGACAAAGTTCGAAGTTTTTTTCTTTGCTCCTGCAGAACTGCTGACTCTTTTTTGAAAGAACTTAACACGGCGGCTGTTCTTGCTTTTTCTATTGCCTGCAAATCAATTTCTTTTTTTTTGCGATGTTTTCGCTGGTTAGGCGAATGCCCTGGTCTTACTCTGGCCTTCTTTTTTCGATTCCTAGCTTTGATCATCTTCCTTGCAACTTCTGCAGTCTCTTTTTTTTGCGCAGGATATTTTCCTCGATAGCAATAGTATCTTTTTTTCTGATTTTATATAATTTCCGCTGCTTTTGCAAACGCCTTATTGCTTCCCTAAGGAGAGTAATCTCCACCCGGTTCTTTTCCGCAAGAGATCTTGTTCTTTGATACAGTTTTCCTTTCAGACGGCGACGGACCAAAACTAATCCTCCCCCTACTAACACTGCAACAATGACGACAGTAATACCACCAAGATAGACAGTTTGGTGCTCTACGAAGGAACGCTGGAGTCCTCCAGTAGCTTTTCCTGCTATATTCGACAATTTTTTAAAGGAGATATATTCTCGTAATTTTGTAAATATTGATCGTTCTTCTAAAACAGCTTCCTCTATTTCCTCAGCTGGCAGTTCTGCAGAAGGCTCTTCTTGTTCAGGAACTTTTTCCTCAACTACTTCCGGAGTTTCAGGGAGAACTTCTTCTTTCTTTTCCTCCTTCTTAACCACTGCACCAGTTATACCAGAGGATAAACCTCCGCCGCCACCTCCCCCCCCACTGCCACCTGTACCTCCCCCGGCTTCAGCGACATTGTCAACGGTGAGGGATAAAGTTTGCGTGCTGTTAAGAT
>CAYJQD010000001.1:18445-48058 GCA_964372235.1 uncultured Methanosarcinales archaeon | reverse complement strand
AAATAAGGCTGATGTTTTTGTGGCTCATATCCTAATACTGCACAAAGTCCGTGGATTTTATACGGTCGTGACTCTTGTGCTGCTTTCTTAATTTCTGCTTCCCTCATTTGATTAAGAAGCTCGTACAATCTATTTTCTAATTGTTCCATGGTTAACTTGACGGTTTCCCACTATTTATAATTTCTGGCCGGTATTTTTTTGTTTTTATCCAAAATTTCCGTAAAATTTATTAATAAATAAAATAAATTAAGTATATGAATAGATTAGAATATCCTTTGCTTTTTCTCCGTTCCGAAAATGCTCGTATGAGTTTTAAAGAGCTGGCAAGGACCACTAAAAAAAGCCCTCAACTGGTGAAGTACAAAGTTACCGTCTTAGAAAAAGAAAGAATCCTTCATGATCCCTTCTACATCTTTGATTATTCTTACTTCGGACTCATTCTTTTTCGAGTATATTTTAAAGGGGTTTACATCAAGGAACAAGATAAAATAAAGGTAATTAACGAATTGCGGCAGAATCCTTATGTGCTCGCCATTTATGAATTAGTAGGAGAATTTGACTTAGGAGTGGAATTTGCCGCCCCCAACCCTTCTAAGTTCAATAAAGAATTCAAAAAAATAATCACTGCCAATCCCTTGCTTAAAGAATACAAGATCGTACTTAACATTGTAACTCATATTTATCCTCGTAATTATTTAGTGAATAATGTAACTAATTTATTAAGTTATCATCAAAAGATAATTGGCGGAGACCGTGATAAAGAACAATTTACACCTCAAGAGATGGTAATCTTAAAAATCCTTTTGCATCATCCAACGATTCGTTATACCACATTAGCAAAAGAATCGAATCTAAATGTTAAAACCGCAAAATCAATCTTGCAGAATCTTACTAAACGGAGCATCATTCGTGGCTGTAAATTTCTTATCGATAAAAATAAGTTAGATATCACCAAAAGTAGATTGTTTCTCAAACTTCACAACGTCGATGTAGAGTACGAATCAAAATTGCTCAATTATTTGCATGATAATCCTGAAGTCATCCAGCTCAACAAAACTGTCGGCGACTGGGATATGGAGATTGATCTTGAGTCGTTAGATAAAAGTAAAATCCGTTATATTATCAGTAAACTGCGGGAAGAGTTCAGCGATCTCATTGCTAGCTTTAATTTAATTGAAGTATACGAGTATCATAAAAGAACTTATTTGCCGGAGTATTTGTTTAAGGAAGAATAATTAATTTTTGCAGCTATTTTGAACTACTTTGTCTAAACTTAAACGACAACTCATTATACTCAACTGTGTCATACACGCAGACGCCTTCTTCCCGCCACAATACAAACTCGCTTACTCCTACATCTAACGTAAATTTGCTGCAGATAGTGCAGTATGGATCGCCAGATTTTTTCTTATTTCTTTGCTCATCCAAACGGATAAAATACAATCTTGACCCTTGGATTTTGTCAGGATGATGCTGAAGCGCATCCAGGATTGCTCGCTGCTCTGCATGCATACAGCAAGTTTTATCGGACTTGAAATCCGCCGGCAAGCTGTCTTTTAGACAGTACTGCAGCTGCGTATCCAATGGCGGTGCATTATATCCTTTTCCGATAATGATGTTATCTTTCACGATCACCGAACCGCATTTAGAACGAAAACAACAAGAATAGGTGGCAGCAATCGCAGCGGCATCGATGTAGTCAAAAGCTATTTTTTCTTCTGGCCCGGAGAGAATTTTCATTAACAAAAAACAAAAGTTTTTGCTTTAAATAATTTGTTGGCCTGAAGAACTATTTTCTAGCCAATCCTTTCTTGATGTTAGCCATCACTTTGTCAATTTCCTGAGGATCAACATTGTCATACCTGGTTTGCGGTTTGACTTCCTTGTTGTCCTGCGCGCTTTGCAACATAGAAGCGACAAAGATAGAAGCACCATCTTTTTTAACTGGTTTTTGATTGCTCATCAGAAAAAGAAAAATGTTTTTATATTTAAGGTTTGTTGTGATCCCGTGTTCTTGTTTGCTGCTCTGTAAAGATACTTTTATAAATTTTGAAGGAATAAGAATTATAGTGAAAACTTACTCGAAGATTATTGTGGCTCTCTCAGCTCTGTTCACTTGGATTGCTATAGGTACAATACTTTTTCATCGCTTAGAAGCATGGAACTGGATTCAATCGTTCTATTTCTCAGTTGCTACTATAACAACAGTAGGATACGGAGACTTGCATCCTACTACTGATCTTTCTCGAATTATTGTCTCTTTCTATCTGTTATTTGGAGTTTCTATCAGCTTAGTATCATTAACTGTAATCGGCTCCAGCCTCTTGGCGAAACACGAAAAAGACTTCTTGCAGAGAGCTAAAAATTCTTTCTTCGGGAAAAAATAGTAGAAAGAAAATCAAGATAAAAAATCAAAAAGGAAGTAATATAAATACTAAAATTACGATCAAGATGTAGGGGAAATGCAGGTAAAGGTTGCCCGAGATTTTATTGGAAAACTAAAACCAGAGGTGCAGGAAAAGTTTGCCTACAAAAATGCAGAAAAATTAATCTCTTTAACTTCAAATTAAATTGAAATTATAGTTGGATTTAAGTATTTCTTGGATTTTTACAAGGAAAAAGTAATATGCTTACTATTAAATCAAAATAAAGGTGAAAAAATGAAAAGAATGATCACGGTTTTGACCATGTTTTTGATAGTTGTTGCTGCAGGATGTAGTAAAGCTACAACTCAGGAAATAAACTCCTTTGAAGATTGTATCGCTGCTGGCTATCCTCGCCTCGAAAGTTATCCTGAACAATGTAAAACTCCTGATGGAAGAACTTTTGTACAAGAAGTAGGCACCCAACTTACCGAAAAAGAATGGAAAACCGATGGCGTGACCTTGAAAAAGATTCCAGATACTGGAGAACTAGCCTGTTTCGGTTGCGGAGCAACCATGTGTATAGATCCAATCCCTGGCTTGGAAGAAGTTGAAGAGACACTGGAACAGCATTGCAACCAAGATTTTGAGATAGTTTGGGAATAGAATAAATATTTTTATTTTGTTTTTCTCCCTGGTTCAATATACTCTTTCACAAACATCTCAGTGGTCAGCAAAAAATATGAAATGAGCAATGGTCCAATAAATATTCCTAGCATGCCGAACAAAGGAAGACCTATGAACACCCCGATGAAAATAATTAAAGGATGTACCGGCCTAATTTTATTTTGTATGAACGGCCTGATAACATTGTCGATGGTGCTAATGAACACTCCCCAGATAAACATTCCTATAGCTACGAAGTAATCTCCTTGAAGCAGAGCGAGTAAAGAGGTTGGCACCCAGACGATTGCCGCTCCCACAAAAGGTAAAAAAGAAGATAAAAAAGCCACAAATCCCCACAGAAATGCTCCTTCTAACCCGAAAAAGAGGAAACCTACGGTGATCAGTGCACCTTGTATTACGGCAATAAGTCCAGAAGTTAAAATAGTAGAATTAGTTATCTCCTTAAATTCGATAATAAGCTTATCGGCATTTTTCCTGTTAAAGGGGATAAATTCCAATGCTTTTTTGTAAAATGTATCTTTGCTGATAAATAAATAAAATAAAATGAAATACATTATAAGGATATTAATGATACTGCTGGTAAATCCTTTCAGGAAGGTCACTAGCATGGTCTGAGCGGTTCCTACAACTTTAGGGATTTGGTCTTTAGTAAATTCACTTAATTCAAATCCAGGAAAAAGATAATCCAATTGATTGATATACTCCATAATCTCTTCTCTGTTATTAATCAATTGTCCCACTTCATTGAACATAACAGTTATTATGATTGAAAGCGGCAGGATTAAGACTATTAAAGAAACAAATATAGTCAGAAGCGCAGAAGGTCTTTTGCCTATATGCTTGGATAAGTAATTATACAAGGGTGAAAAAATGACAAAAAGGATTAACGCTCCAAAAAACCCGGTTAAATAAGGAAGCGAACCATAGAAAAGAATTAATCCCACCACGATGATAAGCCATCCTGCTATCTTTTTTTTATATTCGTGATTCATATCTGATACCTAAGCTAATCTAATAAATTTGCTCAATCTCGTTTGAGATCCCTTTTGATTTGTTCATATTCTCTTTTCGTTATATCTCCATTTGCATATCTTCGCTTTAGTATATCTAATGAAGTTCTGGTCTGAAAATTGTTTTTTCGTATGAGCCAAATAATGATCGCGATTAATAGCGCTAAAAATAGTAGATTCAAGATAAATCCCAATCCAGCATCATTCATCGTCCAGTAGACCATTTTCATCTCCTTAATTTTTCTATCTCCAATAATACTCTTTCTTATAAAAATCGAAAATTTCTGTTTCTATTGCCCGGTTGACAGGCTTTTCAGGATCGTAATGCGGCGCAGATTCTATCAAATCCTTAGTAACGTTGACTATTAATTTTTTACTTTCTTCGTCGATCTTCTCAATCCAATCCAAGGCTAGCAAAACTTTCCTCCCAGGAAGTAATCTTTTGATGTCTACAATCATATATCGCACTGTCCAATCCGCATCATCGATTATAAAATTAGCAATAAAACCTATCTCTCCGTCGGTTGCTTCTACACTATACCCTATTATCTCCTTCATGCTCCGTAATCGAAGATCTTCTTCTGGATTGAGAGAGATCTTTTCCCAATATGCTGGCCAACGGTAATAACCGGAGAGAGCGAGCTCTTCTTTTCTGATGAAAGGGTGATCTGGAAAAATAGATGGACTCTTTTCAATCATCTCTTTAGTAAGTTTGACATGGATACTTTTCTTGTCTTCATCAACTGCACCCAAAGAAACAGGCGAAATTAAAATCTTTCTTCTAGGCAGCCATCTGCCAGTATCTGCGACCAAATATCGTACTATCCACAACATATCGTCAAAATAAAAATCTTTAATTCTGCCTAATTCATCGTCAATAAGTTCCAATTTAAAACCTTGTAAATCATTTGTATGTCTTAGCATTTTATATTACCTCTAGTTGTAAATTTGCCATCTTTTCCCGCACTTTCATAACTTTCCAGCTGCGATTTTAGAGGAAAAAACCAATGATGAGCAATATCAGGAAAACGAAAAATAAGACTTTAGCGATGCCTGCCGCTCCTCTAGCAATTCCCCCAAATCCTAAGATCGCCGCTATTAAAGCTAGTACTAAAAAGCCCAGCACCCATTCTAGCAACATTTTTTTTCCTCCTAATCTTTTTTAATTTGTAAGTTTCAGATATAGTTAAATTACCATCTTTGACTATAAAACAATTCGCTAGTAAAAAGATGTTTTTTTCCCTTAAAAAATTGTAAAAGTCATTTTTCCTCTTTTTTTGTCGTCTTTTATAAATAAAAATTTCAAAAAACAAAAGACTTAAAAATCCCTATAGTTCGAGTTTAGCAAAACTTAAATAGAACCATCCAAATTTGATTTGTAGGAGGTTAAAACAACTAAATTTTTTTTATTTTTGTGAGAATAAATGTTTTTTACGGAATTAATGAGTAAAAAACAAGTTGAATAAACTATGTTAGAGATAAAAAATAAATTTACGAAAATAAAACAACAAAACCAAAACAACAACAAAAAAAGCAAGAAAGCCATTTTATTTGTGTTTCTATGTGTGGCGTTTTCTATCGGTGTTAGTATGAATTTAGCAGCGGCGCAGGATTACTATGTTTCTTCCTCGGGCGGAAACTCGATTCAAGTAGTGCTGGATAAAGCCATGCCCGGTGATGTAATCCATCTTAAACCAGGCATTTACTACCAAGATTTTGATACCAAAAGGCATGGTACTTCAAGTGCTCCCATAACCATCACTGGTCCGCCTGATGCGGTGATCAAAGGCGCAGGAAGAGGTAGAATTGCGCAGATTTTCCATGACCATTACCATCTGAAAGGATTTACGTTTGATGGTCTTGCTGGAAATGATGCTAATAGCGCAGCATCGTATAGAGATAAACTTCTCTATGTACAAGGCACGGCGAGTAAAGAAGGAGTAAATGGTCTTAAGATACTGAACATGACCTTCAAGAACTCCGGCGGAGAAGCGGTAAGGTTGCGTTACTTCGCACATGACAACGAGATTGCGTATTCCCGATTTGAAAATACGGGGGTCTTTGATTTTAAGTTCAATGGGGGAGGGAAAAATGGGGAGTCGATTTACATCGGAACCTCCAGCAACCAATGGGCTGATGGAAAAAATCCAACCGCTGATCCAGATGGATCCAATAAAAATTGGATTCACCATAATAATTTTAATACCCTTGGAAACGAGGCAGTGGACATCAAAGAAGGAGCGATGTACAACATCGTGGAATACAATACTGTTACTGGGCAGAAAGATACTGAATCCGGAGGCTTAGATTCACGTGGAGATAAAAATATCTTCAGATACAATACTGTCTTCGGGAACGCTGGAGCAGGGATTAGATTAGGTGGCCATAACATAAATGGACATCAATACGGAGTTGACAACGAAGCGTATGGTAATAAGATTCACAACAACCAGAACGGCGGAATAAAATTCCAAGCGGTACCTCAAAAAAATATTTGCGGTAACGAGATGTCTAGTAATCAGGGTGGGAACTCTGTAGGAACGTATGGATCACAGTTCGATCCTACAGTTGCTTGTAATTTTGCAGTAAGTTCTGTTGAAAGAATCTCTACTGTAAATCAGGATCTCCTCTCTTCAGATCTTGTAAATGGAATTTTAGTAACTGCTTCCAGTCACGATGGAAATGTTCCAGAAAATACTTTGGACCAAAGTATGGGGACACGCTGGTCTGCAGTAGGAGATGGTGAATGGATCATGTATAATTTAGGAAAGACCGAGGTAATCGATTTCCTAGAGATTGCCTTTTACAAAGGTGATTCCAGGGTTCAGTATTTTGAAGTTCACCTCTCCAAGGATAACTTGAATTGGCAAAAAGTCTACTCCGGGCAAAGCAGCGGGAAAACGTTGGATTTCCAGAAATTTGATTTCCCGAATGCCGAAGCGCAGTATGTCAAAGTTGTCGGCCGTAAGAACAGTGTCAACAGTTGGAACAGCCTTACCGAGGTCAAGATAAACTACGCAGGCACATCAGGAACAAATACATCGCCTTCCACGACCAATACGTCGTTATCAGGAATCAATTCCACCACCATAAGCCCTGATCCAACGCCTGAGGTTATAACTGTCACTGCTTCGAAGCATGATGGTAATGTTCCTGAAAATACCTTAGATGGAGACTTGAACACCCGCTGGTCTGCATTAGGGGATGGAGAATGGATCCTCTACGATTTAGGTGGAATAAGGATAGTTGACCAAGTTAAAGTGGCTTTTCACAAAGGTGATTCCAGGATTCAGTATTTTGAAATCCAAGTTTCCAAAGATCTGCTGGAGTGGCAAACGGTCTATTCTGGACAAAGCAATGGAGCTACTTTAGATGAACAAACCTTTGATTTCCCTAACACAGAAGCAAGGTATGTCAAAGTAATTGGCCATAAGAACACTGCCAACGACTGGAACAGCTTAACTGAAGTAAAAGTGGTCTAACTCTTGACTACTTTACTTCTTTAATTTTTTTACTTTTATTTTCTTAGTCTCTCAATAATTCTTATTCTTTTAAATTAAAAAATAAATTCAATGGTCTTTACAAAAATATTCTTCTTTTTACTTGTTTATCACTACTAAGATATTTTATTGATTAAATTTTTCTATCTCAGCAGAAAAATGAATCTCTCTAAATATAAATATCTCCTTTTAGTAGTATTTTTCTTACTTACATTACATATTTCTCTGGCTTCTGCAAAAGAATATTATGTTTCACCTGATCAAAAGGATTCCATCCAGAAAGCGCTTGATAAAGCGATGCCCGGTGATATAATCCATTTGAAGCCAGGCATTTACTATCAGGACTTTGATACAAAAAGGCCTGGCACAGCGCGTGCACCAATAATCATTACTGGTCCTGCTGAAGCCATCATCAAAGGTTCAGGAAGGACGAGGATTGCACAAATCTTTCATGATCATCATCATTTAAAGGGATTTACATTTGATGGATTAGTAGGGGATCCAAATGATCTTAATTCTTATAGAGATAAACTTCTTTACGTACAAGGAACGGGAAATAAAGAAGGCGTGAACGGTCTTAAAGTGATGAACATGACTTTTAAAAATTCTGGCGGAGAAGCGGTAAGGATTAGATATTTTTCACACCACAATGAGATTGCTTATTCTACTTTTGAAAATACCGGGGTGTACAGCTTTAAATTTGATAAAGATGGGAAGAATGGCGAGTCTATTTACATAGGAACATCCAGTAATCAGTGGGAAGATGGAAAAAATTCGACGCAAGATCCAGATCAATCAAATCATAATTGGATACATCATAATTACTTTGATACTAAAGGAAATGAGGCGGTGGATATCAAAGAAGGAGCCATGTATAACATTATTGAATATAATACCGTAACTGGACAGAAGGACCCTGATTCCGGCTGTTTAGCTTCTCGCGGTGATAAAAATATATTAAGATATAATACTATCTTTGGTTGTGGAGGTGCAGGAATAAGAGTCGGTGGAAATATCGTTAGAGGTCACCAATATGGAGTAGACAACGAAGTATATGGCAACAAGATTTACAACAATAAAAATGGTGGAGTAAAAATCCAAGCTGAACCACAGAAAATCATTTGTGGTAATGAGATGTTTAACAATAAAAGAGGGAATGCTGTTGGTTCATACAGTCTTAATTTTAATCCTGCGCTTGCTTGCCCGCTTGTGGAAAAAGGATTAATCTATTTCTTGGATAAATTATTGTTTTTTGAAATAGGCTAAAGTTTCTCAACTTTGGTCCGTTTTTTGCCCTTTGCTTCTTTTTTCTTAAACCTTTTTTCCATCTGTTCAAGGATTTCATCAAAACTCTTTCTTACTGCGGTCACTAAATTCCAATTCTCCGTTTTTGCCGTAATAGGTTGAGTAGGTAAATATAGCCTAGTATGGACTTCATACCTGCTCCGTTTTCCTTCACGATCATGTTCCTTTATGTGTATTACTACATTGAACGTTCCATTAGTATGTCGCGATATTTTTCTGATGTAAAGTTCGGCAGCGGTATGGAGCCTTTTATCAAGAGGATTATTATGGTCATCAATCTTTATCTTGTGCAGACCGACAAACTGAAGCAATCTTTTTTCCCGTGGTTGGTATTCCCGTATTTTTCGTAGGACTTCTTTTGCGCTTATAGTTTCTAAAGAATTCTTAATGGTCACCGATAAAACTTGTTGTTTGGCCATGAGGTTGGCGATGTTCAACAGGTTGTCCTCTTTTTCTATATAAATCGGCTCCTTTCTGACTATAAAATTCTGGACCGGCAGGTTAGATATCTTAGCCGGATTACCTTCATAAGCCCTCGTTTGTGTGCGCGGCTTTTGCCGATGTTCCGGTCGAAGATAGAAGGAATAGTATTTTTGCAAGAGGTCACCATGATTCAATACCCCTAGGACTTTGAAGAAATCATCTATCACTAACACTTCCCTCAGTCTTTTATTGATCATGATCGTTAATGCAGTGCTAATCTTTACTTTTCCTGATATGGCTATTTTATGCCTTCGTAAGTCAGTGGCGTAAACATCTTTCATCCAAGAAAATTCTTTGCTCCGCTGCATATTGGAAAATAAATCAAAAATATCGATTACTCCCACGAATTCTTCTTCTTGGTAAACTGGAAGAAGAAAAGAATCGCTATTTAGCATTTGTTCTGCTACTTTAGTAGGTGAATCTTCCGAGCTAAGATGAGCTACATTTTTGACGAAATGTCCAACCTTGAGATGGCTTATGTCGCTTCGTGATTTCAAAAAATTGGTCAAAGAAAAAACTCCTAAACATTTTTTCTTGTCCATAACATATGCACTTTTAGCCGCATTTTTTTCTAGTTTCCCTGCTAATTTAGAGACTAATTCATTCTTTTGAACCTCTATCGGATTAGTACTTACTATTTCGCTTGCTTTCACCTTTCACCCTCCTCTTTTTATCACTTTTTTATCCCTCTTCTTCCTCGTCTTTTCCTCTGACTACTCCTTGGCTTAGGCACTATGTATCCTTTCCGCCTTGCTTCGGATAAACCAATGGCTACTGCCTGTCTTCTGCTTTTTACTCTTTTTCCGCTTCGGCCCGCTTTTAATTTTCCGCGCTTATATTTGTGCATGGCTTCTTTTACCACGCTTTGCGAATTTCTACTGTATCTTCTTTTTGCCATTTTTCCTCCCTATTCTATGTTCGATTTTTTCTTTTTTTTCTGTTGGATTCCTTTATACAGAATCTCTAACAAAAAAATAAGTATCGCAATGGCAGTTATGGCAATGACATGATACATCTTAAAGTAAATAAATTCTCCAAAACTAATCATATTGATCCCTCCGCGAGTATCTACATTAACTTTGGTATGTTTTATCCGATCCTGCTCCTGATTTACTGCAGGGTTATTATTTCTCAGAACCAATTTAGATTTAGAATAACTATTTCGAAGATCTGATCCTATTTTTTTCCTTTCGCTCTCTTCTTCTAAAATTATTCCGTTAAGTGGCAGATAAGAATTAGTGCTCTCAAAGGCATATTCTTGGCCTTTGACAGCATCTTTAAAGTAGGTTCCCTTCTCAAAATAATTTCCTGTAAACTCATTCTTATCAGAATGATAAGAATAAAGACCATAGCCTCCTGTTTCAAGAATAACATTATTTTTTATGAGATTATTGGTGCTTCGATCAAGATAAAGACCGTCTCGGCGATCGCTAACTACGACATTGTCTTCTATAAGGTTGTTATGGCTCTCAAAAATAACTATGGCACGATCATTATTTTCTAGGATATTTCCAGATATTATGTTATTGTTTGATTCTTTGTGTAACATGATACCGTGGATTCCATAATTGTATGTCTTTCCTTTTACGAACACCGGCTGAATATGGTCATAAACCTGATTTCCGAAGATCTTATTATTATTGCACCACTTGCTGAAAATAATTCCATGATTTCCATTGCTGAACACTTTATTATTCCTAACTATAAAGTTGTCAGAATAATCGTGGAAGTCCATGCCATACTCTATATTGTTATGAAATAGTGAATTTTCAATGACCACATCTTTTGCATCCCAAGTATAGATGCCGAAGTAATTATGATGGAAGATTGAATTATTCACATATCCTGATTTCAGATGCCAAAATGAAACTCCCCAGGTGCTTCCCCCATTTGGATTATAAGAACCAAGATAAGAGAATTCTGAATTTTCGATGTGGATATAATCAGCTGGATAATCAGTATAAATATGCGGCCTAGATTGTTTATGAGTTGCTCTGCTGATTTGAATAGGTAGCTTAGTATTTTTATCAGCTGAAGTAACTTTGATATCGTGGAAATAAGCTGTTCCGGCAATCCTGATATACGTGCCGGCATACATCCTCAATTCAGGACAGTCTTTTCCTTCAAAGCGGAAGGTTGCTTTTTCAAATATATACAGCGATTTATGCAAATAGCAGATTTCTCCTTCTTTAGTCAATATCTCTTCAGAATTGCTATCTGAATAAGTTAGTAAGCTAGAAAGATTTTCTTCACCAGTTATTATTACTCTCGTTGGCTTTGGTTCTATTTTTGCTGAGACTGTGTCTACAAAAAAGATCGTCGTTAGTACAATGAAAATAAAGATTATCTCTCCAATTTTTCTTTTTTTCATAGTCGATGGTAAGAGGTATGTTTGTTTTTTCAAAAATCATTTTACCTATTTTTTCTGAGATCATATGGTTAACCACTTCGTTCTTTTTAGTCTCCGTATAGTATCCTGCTAATGGTGGTCTTATAGGAAACCCTTTTTCCTCGTATAATTCTATAATCATTTCGACTTCCACTCCAAGATTCTATGGTTAAGGTTAGGAAGGCATACAATTTGATAAAAGATAAAAGAAAATAATACAACGCTACGGCCGGCAATAAATAAATTTCCGTAGGATGTTTTCTAATATGTGAGTATCCTTTTATCAATCTGCTGATTAACATCCAGATCATCCAAAAATAGACAAAGGTATATTCTTTAATGTACAAGGAATATGCAAAAAAAGCAAATCCGATAAAGGCCGTAATTCCAGGGGCGATAGTATGATACGCAGCGATAAGGTATTGCCATCTTCTCTGTTTCCATGGCCAGGCGCTAAATATCGCTTTCAGGTACGCTCGGAAAGAATTCCTGCTCCATCGTATCTTCTGTTTTAAATAAACCCATAAGGAAGGATGGAATTCTGATTCAGCTATAGCGTTGTCTTGATAAATAGTCTTATATCCTTGCTGCAAAACCATGGAAGTCAACCTGGTGTCGTCTCCACCCATGCAGCGGTGCCATAGGAAATATTCATTGGTCAATTTTTTCAGGATGGGAAGGAGAATTTTCCTTCTGTAAGCTGCAGTTCTGCCGCTTAAGCAGAGTACTGAACCTGAAATTGAATCGGAAGGAATATAATCAGAATATTTTAGATCAAGATTCCAATCGATTATCTTCTGCGCCCAGGTTTCTTTTAATTTAACCTTTTGCCTTGATCCAGTTCCTCCTACTCTTGGATCCTTAAATGGTGCGATAAGGTTTTCCAAAAAATGCTCTGAACTCCACTGAGTGTCTGAATCTACTAAAACTACTATCTCTGATTGAGCCAGCTCGATACCTTTAGCCAAAGCTGGTCTTTTGCCAGGGGTGCTAATAAAACAAGGTTTCACCTTTCGAACATGTCCGTAATTCTCTTTTAGAAAAGTCATCAAATTTTTTTCAGTATGATCTAAGATAATTATAATTTCCTCTGGCTTATTTTTTAATATAGAATCTATAGTATCTTTTAATGTCTTTTTATTTTCTTTGTACACCGGAATGATCACCGAAGTAGTGGCGTGGTACCGTTCTTTCACCGGTCGATAAAAAGTGGATCTTGCTCTTCTCATGAGCCAGATCGCCCAGTTTACAGTTCCTACTGCAATGATAACGCTTAGAAAAGCGAAAAAGAAGTCATATTGAAGAATTGTCTGATAAAGAATGATAGATTTCCTGACGAAAGTTTCGAAAAAATTAACTAAGATTGGTTTTATATTACTAAGCAATGGTTGGATCTGCATCCATAGGTTGATTAGGGTTAGCTTAATCGCTGTAGCAAGATCTGTGATAATCGATTCTACCTCTGTCCAAAAAGAAACCACTTTTTCCAATATTGTTTGTAGTGCTGCCATTTTAATTGCCTCTAGTTCTGAATTTTTTATAGATTATATCTGTTCCAAAGATGATTGCGGCTAGGATTGCTATGGTGGAAATGTAATATACTCTTTCTCCTAAATAATGTTGTAGAGAAATTCCCATTTTTCTGAAAAAATTTGCAGCTACTTCTGGCAACACTCTCCAGCCTTCTTTTTCGACTAGATCATCTGCTTCATCTGCTGCCTTTGTAATTTCCGTTTCGTGGGGTATAGTTTGACTGCCTTCCATGTTGACTATACTGGTATTGATGAAAGTAAGGTCAAAATAGTCCGACCATTGTACTGAATCAGTTGGTACTTTATTGTCAGATGCGCTATAGGTAGATATTGTATTAGTAGGTATTGTATTGCCAGGTACTTTTTCAAAATACCTCTCTTCAAAAAAATTTCCTAATTTTTCAAATTTGTCTAAAAATATTTTTTTCTTATTATCTATGTACTGGGAGAGAGGGGAATCAACCGCCGGTTCTTCTTCTCCTTCTTCAATTTTAATTTCACGCAAGAGAGTAAGATTGGGTGGCACATACGTTTTGGTGCTGGCAAAAGTAATCGCTTGCCCGTTAATGAGGTCTTTAAAGTATGTTCCTTTTTCAAAATAATTTCCTGCAAAACTGTTGTTAGCGGAATAATAAGAATAAAGGCCGTAACTGCCGGTATCAAAAGCAGTATTCTCCTTTATTATATTATGGTAGCTATTATCCAGATAGATTCCGTCGCTGCGGTCATGCACTATCGTATTTTTTTCGATGATATTGTCATCGCTACGGTAAATAAAGATGGATCTATCATTGTTTTTGAGAATATTTCCCGAAATCAAGTTGTTGTTAGAGGCTTCATGCAACATAATACCGTGTATACCGTAATCTCTGGTTTCACCTTTAACAAATGCAGGTAAGGTGTGGTCGTAGATAACATTGTCAATTATCTTATTGTTATCACAGAATTTACTGAAGATGATGCCATGATTTCCGTTGCTGAACACTTTATTATTCCTAACTATAAAGTTGTCAGAATAATCGTGGAAATCCATTCCATATTCTAAATTTTCATAAAATGCTGAATTCTCAATAACTACATCTTTGCTATCCCAAGTATAGATGCCAAAATAATTATGGTGAAAGCTTGAATTATTGACATAGCCAGCTTTCAGATGCCAAAAAGAAACACCCCAACTGGTTTTTTTCTCATCATAGTATCCGAGATAAGAAAATTCTGAATTTTCGATATGAACATACTTAGCTCCTACGTCAGTGTAGATATACGGTCTTTCTTTATCGTAAATTGCCCTACTTATCTTGATAGGAGTATTTGAAATTTTATCGGCAGAGGTAACTTTAATATCTAAAAAATAAGCTGTTCCGGCAATCCTGATATACGTGCCGGCATACATCCTCAATTCAGGACAGTCTTTTCCTTCAAAGCGAAAAATAGAATCGGCAGCAATATATATGGGCTGATGTAAATAACAGACGTTATCCTTTTTTACTAAGATCGGTTCGCCTAGGTTATTTGCTTTTTCGTATTCTAATAATGTTGCTAAGGATTCCTCTCCGGATATTACTACCCTGGTTGTTCTTGGCTCGATTTCTGCTCTTATCGAAGGTGAAAAGATCAGTAAAGTTAGTATAAAGATTATGATGTGAATATTTTTACTCTGTGTTTTGTTTTTTTGTGTCCACATGGTTTTGATCCTTGATTTTATGGGATTAATCATTAATCGTATTCCTAAATAATTCCTAAGTATAAGATTGAAGTGGATTAATTTCAAATTTTTTTTTGATCACTCCAGTCATTTTCTTTGTTTCCTTATCTGGAATAATTTTTACGTTAGTTGATTTATTTTTGCGCACTTCGATTTCCTTTTGAATGATTTTTATTTTCCTGATATTCTCGTAACTAGGATGATCTCTTTCTAAAATTCTCTCAGGCAGCCCATTTTCAATAGTTTTCGGCAAGAGATGATCATTCAAAATTCTTCTTTGAAGGCCCTGATTCATGCGTAAGGCCTCTCCAATGAATCTCGTAAAATGAGAGTAAATCCTATTCTGATCTTCCGCCCAGGAGTGGAGAGCATTTGGATCTTTTTTTAGACAAGTTCCACCGAAGAATATCCCTGCTGAGGTTCCGTAATGAGCATTATAATATGCTTCTGTCATGGTGGTCAAGACCTTAGTCATCCTATCATAATCTATTTCTATTCCTAATCTTTCGCCAAGTATTTCGTAAAATTCTCCTCTGGAATTTTGGATGGCAATCCACAATGCATTTATGGCGTTACTTTCCATTTTGACCAATTCTGCTTCTTCCAGAGTCATGGGAAAAAGTTCAGAAATCGATTTATCTTTCTTATTCTCAGAATTGTTCTCAGAACTATGGATATTCTGATACATTCTTTTCATAAGCTCCAGGGATTTTTGGTCAAGGTGTCCTAAGATGATTTTTTTAGCTTTTCTTTCGTCTTCGATGTTGTTGAATGCTCTCAGGAATTCAGGTATCATTCCTAATCCAAAGTCCTTACCCATCCTTTTACCTGACAGCTCTGCTAATCTTTCTCCAGCTTTTCTAGTAGTTCCTGGCTCTACGGTAGAACGAATGATAAATAAGTGATATTTTTTTCCTTTGCTTTCTTGTAAAGAAAGACCTAATTTTTCAATAACTGAGTAGAGGATCCTTTTGTCGAGTGATTCTCCGAATCTTCCTTCAATAGTGTGATTTCTTTTATCGATGGAAAGGTTGACATACAATTCTTCTTCTGTGCTAGGAGTTGGGACAGAAATAATGGTGATGTCGGTTTCGTTTATATCATATTTTTTCCTGAAATTAAATTCATCGCTCCAATTCTCCAACTGGCTAGGATCTTTGATATCGTGGACGTAGATTTTGTTTCCCAATTCTTTTAATCTGTGTGCAGCTGCAGATCCAACTACACCAAAACCAATTATTCCTATTTTCAAACCAGTAGTCTTTCTTTTCATTTTTCCTCCTAGTTTTCTGATTATTAATTTTTGATTATGCCATTAGATTATTTTTTGCCTAGTGTTAGACTATTATCGATTAATCAACTTTGGACCATTGTTAAGCTTTGAATGCATAAGCGTTTTTGTTCCGGTGAAGATAATTGTTCACAGATCGATGATTCCCTTTGCGAGAGCGCCAGACTGTAATAACAATAATCTTGGCTCAATGTTCCACTCGAGTTCAATCGATGGCATAATTCCGTTCCCTCGATACCTCTCTTCTGGGCTAAAGTGAAATAACAAATATTTCTGTTTTCTATGGTGGTTATTTCTCCGCAAATCCTTTCATCATCTTCGCCACGTTCGATCTTTTGCAGTAAACATTCATCTCTATTTTCTCCAGCACAGCCATATTCGTCTTGAATCAGTATTGCCACAAATAACAAACTGATTATTATCAATATGAAGATCAATGCTTTTTTCATTTTAGTCGATTGATTATTCTTATTCTGACAGCTTTGATTTCTCACTGCATCACTTTCTGTCAAAGTATAAGTACCTAAGGCGATATATAACTATGAGGTAGTGAAAAACAAAAAAAAGAAAAAGAAAAATTGTAAAAAATTTATGAAAATTTTGTTGCTTGAGTCGATTTTCTATTTTTATCTCAGTAAGAGGCACAGATACATTGTGCCTGCGGAAGGCGACACCCCATACATCTTCCATCGCTCAGCAATTCTCCATTGCATTTGCTGCATCTCATTTTTCACCCCACAGTACAAGTACATTCTTCTTGGAAAAGTCCGCATCCTAAGCACAGTCCTTCCTTCGATACACCCATATTACATTTGCTGCATCTCATATTATCTTCACTCTCGTGCTTCTGCGCAAGTACACTGTGCTTGGGGTAATCCACAACCAACACAAGTTCCATCCGCAGATAATTCCATATTACATTTTCTACATGTTGCCATTTTTATTCACCTCATGATTTAGTTTTAAGTTTGTTTAATTGCTAAGCATGATGAAAGTTAAAGCTGAAATGATGGTGATCAGTAGGGTCGAGATCAAGCAGCCCACACAATATTTTTTGAATTTGGAGAGTTGGATAAAAAATAAGTAATAACTTAAGATCATCCCCATACTGGAAAAGAAAAATCCCAATTGGCTTAATAGTTCGGTTCCATTGACTTCACCAAATATCGTCTTGAGGAGATACATAAGATAATAGATGATTGCAAGCAAGGAATATCCTATTAGTCCTAGCCAAGTAAAGATCTTAAATAGTTTGAGGTAAGAACTGTTTTCACGGATAGTTTCGTCGACCTTTTCAAAGAGAGATAGGTACTCGTTCTTGCGGCGTTGATGAAAAATCATATATGCTGAATTAAATGCTCCTAACAAAGATAAAAAAACAATTATTTCTTCTGCGGCCATCCTGTTACGGCGAACCGCCCTGGCCCAGCCATTGCCAAGGTGATAAATGCTGCGACAACAGCGATATGAAACAGTATGTTGATTACTGCCATTGGATTTGTGCCCAGTTGAGGGACATAGACTTTAAATATCGCGATTATCAAGATCACCACCAAGGGCCAAACGCTAATCTCTGGTTTCCAGCCGATCAACACCAGAACGCCAAAAATAATCTCTGTTAAGATAACTATCCAACCCCAGAACACTGCGGTAGAGAAGCCCAACTGGGTCAAAAGGCCGGTAATACTTTGAGGATTGAATAATTTTAGCAAACCGGTGATTAGGAAAAACAATCCTAAAACAATCCTCAAGACCATCAGCCCTTCATTTTTGTATCGATAGTCAACCATTTTGAGCCTCCATTTTTTGTCTTATTGCTTAATATGTTCCTGTTGTAGCTGTATCGGTAGCGCCGGTAGTTGTTCCGCCGATAGTCTCGCCGGCCGTTCCCGTAGCCGTGTCTGCAGTTCCAGCTGTAGGTTCGGAAGTTGGCATAATTGGAGCAGTGTTTGCTGTAACTGGGCCGACTACGACGGTGCCCACCATCCCTGGATATTCAGTAGACTCATAATAATAAACTCCTTCTTCATCAAAGGTATAAGTATACTCCCCGCCTGGAGGAATCTCTTGTTCAAATCCCATGGCTCTAATTCTATGGGTAATGTTATCCTGATTAATCCATTGCACAGAATCTCCTACACCTATTTCTACAGTATCAGGTACAAATTGGGAGTTTACCATCTCGACGGTAATGTCTGCTTCAGTAATCTCCTCATCTTGAGTTTGACCTGTCCCTGGGGATGGTGCAGCTTCTGGTGATTGTTCCCTATCACATCCTGCTAGGACCAGCAGCAAACCAAGTATTAATCCCATATTCAGCAATTTTCCCATTTTTTTCCTCCTTATTTTTATCTTTGAAGTATGTTCCAAAGCCAAATTAAATACAATAAAATGAATCCACCAAATAGCAATACTAGATCCAAAGGGAAAAACCTGGAAAAAAACAAAGCTATCCCTGCGCTGATAGTAACCAAACTGACCGTGAATAGGGCCGCTTGGACAACAATCTTTATCGCATTTTTTCTTAATTTACCCAGATTATAATCGAGCATCTCTTCTAGGCCTGCGATAACGTTTAGCAACGCTTCTTCAATCCCTTTGAGCAATTTTGATAAGCTGAACATTTTCTGGTTTTTTTATCTCCTTTTCATCAGTGCGCCGGCAACTGCGCCGACGACCATTCCGGCTCCAAATGCGGTGGCTATTGACTGCAAAGGTTTTTCTTCTACTCTGCTTTCTACTTTGCTTTGAGCTTCTTTCAGTTTATTTCTAACATTGGTCATTCCGCTTCTGATATTTTCTTTGATATTTCCTTTGAAATAATCTTCCAATTCTGAAAGCCTTTCCTCTAATTCAGCTAAACTCTCACTTAATTCTGCTGAGGTTTGTATTTTGGCCATGAATCTACCTCCTTATCTTTTTGTCTTAGCTTTAATTTTGAATAGGTGATTGATTAAAGGATGCTAACAGTATTCAATCAATATAATTCATCGAAATATTGTTGGTGTATAGGAGCAGCAAGAAGAATCACGCCTTCTTCGGATAAGCTACTTATGTAGCTGCTATCAATAAAGCGTGATCCTTTAAATTTTCCTCTGGTGATAGAAATTCCTTTAATGTTAAAAGTTATAGGATCTATATGTATGTCTTGCACCTTTCCTACAACCTTACCTTCCTCATCAAAAATCTTTTTTCCCTCGATGTTCCTGGTCGGTATAAATTCTTCAGGAATATCATCATCTCTATTTTTTCTTGCCATTGGGTCACCTTTGGTCTCTTCGGGAAAAAATTTGGAAAAAGCGATAGAAAAGAATACATTATCAGCTTCTGCCGTTTCCTTTTCTATTTACGTCTTCTCCTTTATTTTTCCTTCCTTTTTTTCTATCTCTGTCCATTTTTTATTCCCTCCATTTTTCATCTCCATAAATGAGATTCAATTAATGAGAAGAGCATCAATTAGATCTTTTTCTCTTCCTTGGTTCTCCCAGTATTTTCCTTCTAGTGATTCAGGCAAAGGTATTTTGTTTTTTAGCATTCTATTCACCTCTCTAAGATGCATTGTCAAAACGATACTGTTTTTTCTTTTCTGATAAATAAATGGGAAATTTACTTTGGGCAAAATTACTTTCGGTAAATAGGTTCTACTGTTTTAATATATTCAAAATTACTAAGCTGTTCCTTTATGAAAAGTTCTAATTTTTCTGGCGAATCAGTTTCAACTTCAGCAATGATCGCTGTAGGTATTATCTTTATTCCTTTGGTGATACCTTCGTATTTAGACATTTTTTCTACCACTTTTCTTTCAAAGCCATTAACTGATTCAATTACTAGTTTGCTTTTCATTTTCAATCCTCCAACGTCTATTCGTCCTCTTATTTCAGTCTTTTCAGCTTTTCAGTATTATTGCGAATCGACTAACGCCTGCATTTTGTCCAATATTCTTTCCAAAGTTACTTCTGCCTCAGCACTTTGCTCTCTAATCTGGTTCTCCAGAATTTCGAGTTCTGAATCAATCTCTTGCCAATTATTCTTGATATCGTCTCTCGCACCTTCGTAGGCCTGGCTTAGATTACTTCTTACTTGGGCTACTTCATCAGCGGCGGCTTCAGCATCTTTGCCTGCAGTGATTTCCATCTTTAATTCCTGCAACCTCATCTTTGCTTCTGCTAAAGCATTTATTCTAAGAAATACTTCTCCTTGCTTAGCTTGTTCTTCTTGGATGGTTATATCTTCGTCCTGGTAAGTATTAACATAATCAACATTCTGTCCTATGACGTTAGCAGCGACAACTGGTTCGTTACGATTATAACTTCTCCAAACTAGTACGACTAGTAGGATGGCAAGGATCAACACGATAATGGTAACTATGGTTTTCTTATTCATCTTTTTTCTCCTTCATTAAATGATTTCCTACTTTTAATCTCGGTTATTTTTCTCATGATTCTTCTACGGTTTTAGTAGTATATAACTATTAGGTAGTAATCCACAAAATCACTTTTGGAATAGATTGTTATTTTTTCTTGCTGCATTCTAATCATTTTCTTCAGCAGTACTTTTATCTTTTATTTTTGTTCTTCCGTTATTTTTTCCTAAAATATTATTGTAAGCCACTATTCCTAGTGATACTGCTAAACTAATAGATGTCCCCGCTTCTAAATATTTTAGGTTGGCATAATATAGCGGATGTTGCTGGTTTTGATAGTGGCCAATTAGGCTTGACAGGCTGGCGACGTTTTGAGAGAATCTAGTTATTTCCTGTCGTAGATGCTCTTTGTTGACCTCTCTTTCTAAAAAGCTTAAGTACTCCTGCCGAGAAAGAATATAATAAAAAGGTAGATTTGGCTCACCACCAATGGAAATCCAATTAACCAATCTCTGCCGAGTCAAGGAATTATACAATGATTCTGCTACAGCCCGACCTGGTTTTAGAAATGATTTTCTTTTTTTGAGTGTTTCCCAAACAGGATCGTCTTCTGGCAAGGTTTCTATATATCTTCCCTTAGTAATCTCGTATTTGCCCTCTGCAATGGTAAGCGCTAAATAACATTTATCCTCTTCTTGTAGATCTGCTTGCAAAAATCCTACCATTCGCTTTCAACTCCTATTTTATTTTCTTATCACGCACTTAATTTTCATTTTTTCTTTATTGTCTCCACCAGATCTTTCATCCTGTTCTTGTCCTCCTCTATGGCATATTGCAGGAAACTTAAGTTGTCATAAAGTCGGAAATTATTTACTGAAGAAGTATACGACCACACCACTCGGATTTGGTGGCTGAGATAAATTTTCAGTTTGTATGAAAATTCTTCAGTCTTCTCTAAGTCCTTGAAGCCAAAAATCAGGATGTAGGATATATCTGAAGAAGGTACCCTCGCTGCATGATATATGTAAGGGATCTTAAATATCCTGGTTTCCAGTTCTGCTTCAGAAAATTGATCCCACATCTCCGGAAGGATCTCTACACCGACGTAATAAAATATGTTAATCCCCAGCTTCTTAAAATCAATAATGGGCATATATCCCTTAATTATCCCAATATCTTCCATCTTTTTTCTAATTTGATATACTGCTTGCTGGGAGATTCCCATCTCTTGAGAAATGTGGGTATCGCTAATCCTATTCCCGCAAATAATTTTCTTAAGGATGGTTCTCTCGTTGTTAGTTAAGGTCAATGTTTTTATTGTGGTGCTTTTCATGTTTGTATCTCAATAGTCCGGTAGGAATTTTTTATTGTAAAAGCAGCGCGTATAGTTCTCGAACTGAAGACTCCTTTTTGATTTGTAGCTTATTTCGTGAGATTCTTCCTGCGAATCTTCCATATTTATAGAGAAGGTTTCCCAATCCTAAAGCCATAGAATTATCTCCTACTCTACCTACTAACCATGGGCGGAGTACATGATTACTGTAAGAATATCTATGGAACATTATATTCATTACTTGATTCTTTCCCGTAGCTTTATGAACTAACTTGGCATATTCTCTCAGTTCAGTATTTCGGCTTAGATGCTGCCATACTTTTCCTACTATTTTGTTTGCCGGTTGCCAAGTTCTATTTTTGAAAATATATCCTTTATCGTGAGCGCGATCTACCTCGCTGGCTTTGAGGTAAAGCACGTTCTCTCCTTGTAATTCATTCCAATCTTCTTCAGAGATGTGTAAAGCGCCCTGAGGAAGCTCTCTGCAGATATTGCTCTCTGGTGAAATATGTTGCAACAGCGTTGAATCAAGCACAATCTTTGCGTCCCCTTTTTCGTTATACGCAGCACCGTCTATTGCAAAAAAGTAATTGTCTCGCCAAGAGTCAAGAATATCAACCGGAGCAGATAGCCTTCTGGCAATGATGCCTGAAATAGAAATAGGCTTGTACTCATCCCTGTGAAGGATTGGCAGTTGATCTAAAGGACAACCGTAAAATTCTTTATACTTGTTTTCCTGTTCACTTTGTCCGGTCAATCGCAGTGTCATTCTTTAATCCTCCTAGCGGTAGGAAAATTCTGATCTTCCGGTTTTTTCTTCATGCCCACGATGGCGCTATGCGGATAATGAAGAGAACTATTGCCTATTCTGGAGAGATTTCCAAAACCATGGATATGCCACGGTTGAAGCGTCGGTGAAAAACGTTCCGCATCATCGAAAGACAGCTCCATAATTTTGTATCTTTCCGATGTTCTGCTTCCTATCCAAGACAGATAATCACGTAAGCTTTGTTTTTTAGCTAAGAAGGTCCAGAGCTCTTCAACAATTTTGTTTTCTGGCTCCCATTTATTGTTCTTAAAGATATATCCTTTATTGTTAGCCTGTGCTACTTGATTTGCGGTGAGGTGCAGAAAATCTTTTCTCCCTTTTAGATCTTCCCACTCTTCTAAAGTCAAAGTTAAGGCGTTGCGACTTACTGGTTTTTTCGGAGTTAATTTGTATAGAAGATCTATCTCTCGTCCGATGATGGCGTCGCCTTTGACTCCTCGAGCGATCCCGTCAGTGCTGTCAAAGCAATTGTACCTCCAAACTTTTGAGACTTCATCAGGGGCACTCATCCTTTTTTCAATGATCTCAGCTAAAGAAAGGGGTTGGTAACCAAGAGCAATCAGCTGGGTTATCTGGTCTATGTAACGTCCAGTAAAGATTCTATATTCATATTGTTCGTCTGATCCAGTTAATGGTATGGTCATGCAGATCCCTCTTCAGTACAAGTCTTCATCATCATCGTCTACAAATACGTGTATCCCGCTATCCTCAATTTCCCAATAATACATCTTATCCACTGATTTAGAATCCAAGATCCTTCCTGTTTTATCTCTGAATAACATTTTTGTACCTCCGCATCTTCACATTGAGTTACTTCATCACAATAGTAACAATTATATTAAACTTGTCACTACTTTTTTTTACAAAAACGCTAAGTTTTTAAGGTAGGGGCGTTTTTTGACAAAAATGGCTATAAAACTTGATTTAAAGGATCGGAAGATCTTACATCAGCTAGATTGCAATTCTCGTCAAACGAATTCAGAAATAGCCAAAAAAGTAGGCTTATCCAAGCAAGTGGTGGGCTTTAGGATAAATAGATTAATCCAAAAAAAAGTGATTACTTCATTTTATCCTATTATTGACATCTCTAAATTAGGATTTACTGTCCATAAAATATTTTTGAGGCTGCGAGATCTTGATCGGGAGAAAGAAAAAGAACTTATCAATTTTTTAGTAAATCACCCTAACGTAGTCTGGGTAGCCAGCAGCGATGGAAGATTTGAATTAGCCTTTGGAACTTGGGCTAAGAATATGGAGTTCCTTGATAAGACTTTAAGCGAATTCAATAAAATTTTTGGTGAAAATATTGCTGAGGAACAGATCGCTACTATTATTCGAGGCGATTATTTTACCAGGGAATATTTGACTAATAAGAATGATCCAGGTACACGTCCAGAAGCTTTCTTTGGCGCAGTTCCTGCCTCTGTAAAAATTGATCTTAAAGATTGGGAAATATTATTTATGCTAGGAAAGAATTCTCGAAATACCTCGGTCGATATAGCTAGAAAAATTAAACTAAGTGCCGACGCGGTAAGTGATAGGATTAGGAGATTGGAAAAATTGGGCATCATAAAATATTATAACATTGTTCCTAACGAAGCGAAATATCCCTACCAGCATTATAAAATATTGACTAGTTTTAGGAATATTTCAGAACAAAGAGAGAAAGTATTGAAAGAATATTGCAAAGTAAACCCCAATATAGTGTACATAGTGAAGGCTTTAGGTCCTTGGAGTTTTGAAATTGATATCGAAGTTGAGAATGCAGAAAAATTCCGGGAAGTAATGATGGATATTAAAACTGAATTTAGTGATATCTTAAAAGAATATTTTATTATGAATATCTACCAGGTTCACAAATATAATTTTTGCCCTAGCATCCAAATGTAGAATCATGCTTATTGAGCAATTATGTTCTTTTCTTTCTTTTCTTTTTTCTAGCAACAACTTCTTTGGTTTTTGGTTTTTCCTGCTCTTTTTCTTCTTTTTTCTCTTCTTTAGCTGCTTGAGAAGCCGCCTCAGTGACAGTTTTGGCTTCTGCGATTTCTGTTTTTTTTCTTGGTATCTTTAAAATCTTCACTTTTTCTGCTACTTTACCAATCCAGATAGTTATTATAACGGCTAGAATAGTAACCAATAAAGCGTAGACCACGGGTCCTTTAGCTGAGAGATAGCATAATGCTCCTGCATTTTCTGTTCCGCATGGCCCTACAAATAAAGCTCTTATCACGTCGTTCCAGGCTAGCGCCGCAACTATACCAAATGCCGCAGTAATTAAACTAGCTAGCTTTTCTACCACTTCTGTTTTCATGCCTTTGGAAGCGGGAAAAATCTATTTAAACCTAATCTTGTAATCTCCAGCCTCCAATGAATATGTTCTTGATCACAATTTTTCTGCTTCTTTTTTTTGTTTTTCACTACAGTATCATTAAATAGCCTGGTGCCCAGATTTAGGAGCTATACACTAATGCATTCTATGCTTGGATAAGATGATAAATTTGATGACGCTAAACAATTTTTGGTTTCAATTCCTGGGAGAGCATCAAATTTTACTTATCTTCCTTGGCAGTTTCCTTTTAGGTGAATCAGTAATCATAACCTTAGCATTGTTAGCAGCGCAAGGAATTATTTCTCTTCCATTTTTGTTCCTTTTTGGAGTCTTGGGAACGATTGTATCAGATACGGCCTGGTTTTATATTGGTAAGATCCTGCAGAGTAAACATTTTTTTAAGAAAAAGTTGCATAGGCATCATCGTCTCTTCTTTTCCGTCAATAAAATCACTGGTAAAAAACCTTTCCTTTTTCTCTTAGTAGCAAAGTTTTTGTACGGAACGAGGATACTATTCATCACCTATCTATCCATCCGTAAATTACGATATCTAACTTTCATTCTCTTTGATACTTTAGGCACTATGGTCTGGTTTGCCATTATCATCTCTCTGGGTTGGCTCGCCGGCAAAGGTATAGTTAACTTTATACCTATCTTTAGAAGTGTTCAATATTTTGTTGCCGCAATTATTATCTTATTAATTATAATCAAGGTACTAACATTATGGTTCACAAAAAAAATAGCAAAAGGGTAAGCGCTATACTTCCAGCCTACAACGAGGAAGCGAGGATAGCTGCGGTGCTTGAAGTTTTAACTACTTACCCTGGTTTCAAAGAAGTTATCGTCATTGATGATGGTTCAACCGATCAAACCGAGGAAATAGCTAAGAGATATCCTATCCGTTATCTTAGGAATAATACTAATAAAGGACAAGGATATTCAATGGAGCGAGGAGTGAACATTGCCAAAGGAGATATTATCTTTTTTTCTGACGCCGATATTATAGGATTAAATCATAAAGTTCTGGATGAGATTATACAGCCTGTCATCAACAAAAAAGTGGAAATGATGATTGGAATGATTAATCGACGGATCTATTTTCTCAAATTTGTTTTAGCTTTTATTCCTTTACTCGGGGGAGAAAGAGCTTTAACGAGGAAATTGTGGTTTAGGATACCTCATCATTTCAAGAATCGTTTTAAGATAGAAGCGGCGCTAAACTTCTATGCTAAATATTACGGACGAGGATTTGGATTTAAAGTTTTTCCGGGATTAGTACAGATTATTAAAGAAAAAAAATATGGCATCGGGGAAGGCTTCAAAAGAAGAATCAGTATGTGGAAAGATATCATCGCTGCTCAGGCTCGATTAGAATTGGTCGATATTCCTGGTAATGTTAAAAATAAAAGATTTATTTTTCTGAACATATTTGCAGATTCCTTTGGAATGGTTTTTGGGCTGCTTTTTGTAATTGCTTCTCAGGTAGGGCCGGTAAAATTTTTACTCTCTATTTTTAGCAAGAAATTAATTGAAGATCCCGATGCACCATTTATATATTTTCTATTAAAGATTGCTACTTTGGTTAGCGCTACTATCTTATTGTACGTAGGGGTAGCTATACTTGCATTAAATTTGTTCTTTTTAGTCATAAGCCTAAGCCGTTTTTTTGCCTTACGAAAAGAGCCGGGGGCAAAAAAGATAGGAGTAAAGAATTTTGGATGATAAAGGATAATTTAATAAAAAATCCTTGATCTTCAACGTAAATGGATCCTATTCTTAAGTTAGCACTGCAGACCATCGAACAAAATAAACAAGCTATCGTCTTTGCTCCCAGTAGAAGCAGTGCCGAAAAGACTGCTGAAGATATCGCTAAGTTAACCTCCCTTCAGTTGCCGGAGTTGGAACAGGAAATTCTCAAAGCTGCTTCTGTCCCTACTAAACAATGCCGGAAACTTTCGCACACTATCCGAAAGGGTATAGCCTTTCATCATGCCGGTCTTTTGCAAAAACAGAAAGATTTAGTAGAAGATGAATTTCGAAGCGGTAAGATCAAAATCATCTGCGCTACTCCAACTTTAGCTGCCGGATTAAGTCTGCCTGTATTTAGAGTTATCATTAAATCGCTTAAACGTTATTCAGGAAGATGGGGCATGGATTGGATCCCCGTCTTAGAATACTTACAGATGGCCGGCCGAGCAGGAAGGCCCGAGTACGAGAGTTATGGAGAAGCTATTTGTATCGCCAAAGACGACGCCGAAAAAGAAGAAATCCATGAACGCTACGTGCTAGGAAAACCAGAAGCGATCTACTCAAAATTAGCAGTGGAACCGGTGTTGCGAACATACCTTCTTTCTTTAATCTCCTCTGGAATAATCAGAGATAGGATCTCTATGAAAGATTTTTTCTCCAAAACCTTCTGGGCTTATCAGTTCAAGGATCTCCAGAAATTAGAAGCGATCGTGGAACGGATGCTGCATCTTTTGGAGGAATGGGGATTTATAGTCATCAGTGGGCCAAGCACTATTTCTAAAGTTGATTTTGTTTCCGCTGATGAATTGAGTAAAGAGCAAACTGAAAAATTACGACCAACTCCACTTGGAAAAAGAGTATCTGAATTATATCTTGATCCTCTCACCGCCCGGCATCTTCTCGATGGTCTTATTGTTTTTGATCAAAACAAGAATACGTTTTCCCTTCTGCAGATGATTTCGTATACCTTGGAAATGCGTCCTTTGCTTCGGGTTAAGGCTAAAGAACAAGATGAGATTCAAGAAGAATTGACTAAGCGTTACGATTTTTTATTGAAGGAGGAGCCTAGTGCGTATGATATTGAATATGATGATTTTGTCAGCTCCATCAAGACTGCTCTCTTTTTCGAATCGTGGATCGATGAGAGGGATGAGGATTTCTTACTGGAAAAATATGATATCCGTCCGGGCGAAATCAGGGTAAAGCAAGAAACTGCTGACTGGCTTTTGTACGCAGCAGAAGAACTAGCCCTCTTGCAGGAGCATAGATTAGCGGTGAAGGAATTGCGAAAGCTTCGTCTGCGGGTACAACATGGCGTGAGAGAGGAGGTACTATCCTTATTGAAGTTTGATGGGATAGGTAGAATTAGAGCTCGGAAGCTGTATTCGCATAATATTAAAGATGCTGGAGACATCAAGAAAACAGATTTCACGACATTAAGCCAGCTTGTTGGCAGGGCTGTAGCAGAAAGTCTCAAGAAACAAGTTGGGGAAGAGATTAAAGAAGTGCCGGAAGGAAAGCGTACTGGCCAGACCAATATTTTCAAATATTATAGAAAATGAAATTGATTTCCGTTAAAAATATTTCATTTTCTAATAAGCAAATGAAAAATTAAATTACCGATTACTTAATTCATTTGCTATAGTTGAGATAGTAAATTCTAATAGCAAATTTTATAAAAAATTTTGAAATTAAAAACAAAATGAATTATTGCAATCAGGAAACAAAGCTTTATACTCTTCTTGCAGCCAGTGTTCTGAACTTTATTTCTGCAGATGTGTATGCTCAAGAGAAGTCAGCAGAAGTCAATGTTTCTGTAACTGTGATAGGACCGGTTGAAAAAGAAACGAGGATTACAGATTCATCTGGCACCAGTTGCCCTTGGCGAAGAGCGGCTCCAGAATCCATAGAGTATTATGTTCCGGGTCTGGAAGGGCCTGCCTCTATTGATTATTATGTTAATGAAGGGGATTATTCCTGGCTTGATTATACTCCCCCTAAGATTCAACAGGCCGAAAGCGATGCTTTCTACGAAAGCTTAAGCGGTACTGAAAATATGGCCTATGTGTTTCCCAGACTAAAACGCGCCTTCTCTAAAGTTAAGAATGCGTTTGACATGCTCTTCTTTCGAGATCCTGTGGAGGAATACGATTTCTAATTAACTACTTTGCAGTGATTAAAATAACGAAAGCTTTATAAATAAACCTTCTTTTAAGCATAAAAACGAGGTAATAACTACCATGAATATGATAAGGAAAGTACCAAGACCAGAACCACGTATAGAACTCACCGACGCAGATGTTAAAGTAGTAATTAGCTCTGTGCAGCCTCACTTAAAACCGCTACAGTTTCTAGAGGAAGCCGTACATAATTTTGGAACTATTTCTTATTATACTTGTGCTCAGCTGGAACAATTAGATCAAGATCTCGATACAGCTTTGGATTCAGTTTACGAATTCCATAAAGCTGATTCCGCTGAAGCGTTTAACAAACGCTTAAAGCTAGCAATAGACCTATATCCGATTAAGCAAGAAAAGAGATACGGAGAATATCTTCGCGAGCAATATGTAAAGAGGCAAGAAGAAATTGACGGGCCTATCACCAGAAAAGAGAGAAAATGATACCTACCTATACAGAACAAGAATTAGAATACTTTGGACTTTCACCAACAGATAATGTTGCAGATTATGATACAATAGAATATATTGGTGTAGTTAAAGCTTCCTTAGAAGCAGGAAATTTGAA
>CAYJQD010000001.1:0-18435 GCA_964372235.1 uncultured Methanosarcinales archaeon | reverse complement strand
GAATGAATATTCTCTGCGACAGCTTGAAAGTGTAGAAAAGAAGCTAACCAAGGCTTATAGTTCTTTATCTAATGAAGAAATCAGAAACTATGAAGACATTTTCGATCAGATGTATGTTAATGTTATTAGATTACAAAACCTCAAAGAAGATGAAGAGAAGTTATCTTTGGATAACCCAGGCAACTTGAATGAGCTTATTGATAGCTATGATGCTGATGCGCCGGAAAATAAAGCACGAAAATATATCTCAACGGTGCAGAATGATCTTGCTGCTGGAAAATTTGACAAATATAATTTAACTCAACTTCAGGAAGTTGAAGAAAAATTCAAGGAAGCGTATGCTGTGATTACCAACGGCGAAGTATATCAAGATGCTGAATTTGTAACTCCGTATGCTGAAACTATTATGGCTTTGACCGACCTGCAGAATGATACCGTAGAAAAAGGTATCGAGAATTTACTAAATGATTATGCTTCTGAACTAAAAAAAGATCCTGCTTCCTGGGATGACTACAAGCCTGGACTCAACAAGCCTCAAAAGGGAATCATCATCGAGGATTACGACTTAAACATTCATGAGGATATAAAAATGTTTGGGATGGGAAGTGTTGAATTGCTGCTTGAAAATTTACCTATCACGCCTCAAGAAGAAGTAAGTCCTGGCCAATATCCTGTTAATCGAAGGATTTTCATGTCTTCTGGACAAAATAGCTACAAAGCAGCATGTGTAATCAGTTTGCCTAAAAATTCAGTCAAGATAAAAGATCGTCTTGAAGAAAAAATACTTTTCAATGAATCTGAGCATTTTTCTGCTTCAGCTGAAGAAGAAGCCGAGGAAATAACTCCTTTACCTAATTTAGAAGGAGGTATACTGGCGCACTACGTTGACGTACCAGTTGAGGAGAAGAAAATTGAAGCGGTAGTCGTTCCTTTTCCTACTAAGAAGAAAAATCCGGTTTGGAAATATGTTGCTGCTGCAGTGGTAACTGTAGCTTCTGGTATTGCTTCCTTGATTGGCTACAATTACTTAGCATCTAACGGCGTAGCAGAAAACCCACTTAAACATTATCATGGCGCTCCTTCCGCAGAAGTAATTGCTCCGGTAAATGAGGCAAAGCATGTTGAAAGATCTTCAAGCTTACCTCCTGCACCGTCAAATATGGAAGTAGAACCTCAAGTGCAGCCCCAAGCTGTAGAACAACAGCCTGCTCCTCAAGTTGCGCCAAGCGCACCGAAAAAGGTAAAAATCTTACCTCCTGTTTGGGATCCGTACGAAGACAACCTCTATTCAATCCAAAAAGGAGATACTTTAGGTGGCTTGTATGAAGATTATGCTGCTCGCGGCGGTAGATTATCTAGGTCCGAGTACATTAGAGAAATACTCGGTGCTAACCCTCACTTAGAGAGCGCTAGCAAGATCTATGCCGGACAGAAAATAAAAGGAATAGATATTGATGCCCGTGTCAATAATTTGTCTGAAGATTTACAAAAACTTGACGAAGAAACCATGTTGAACCTAAACAAGGCGGGTAGGATTAATGTTAACCTGCCGACAAATAATCTACCTTTCTAAAGCAAATCCTATATTGAATAGTGATATAGAATTTTCAGAAACTTTATAAATAACCCCTAATTTTGCAATATTATGGCACGCTTACGAAAATTCTCAGCTTACCAGAACCTGGAACGCCCTTATACTCGGATTAGTAAGTATACTAAAAAGAACTTTGTTCGGGGAGGATTCCCTCACAAAAAGATTGTGCGTTATAATATGGGTACTGAGAAGAAGTACGATACCATAATCCAACTAAATGCTGGCCGAAGTATGAACATACGCCAGGAAGCATTGGAATCAGCAAGAGTAGTATCCAATCGATATTTAGAAAAGAATTTAGGTAAAAATTTCTATTTAGTCTTAAAAGTATATCCTTTTCATGTTCTACGAGAAAATCCTTTAGCTTCCGGAGCAGGTGCAGACCGTATGAGTACCGGTATGAAGTTATCTTATGGTAAGACTATCGGCTGCGCTGCCAGAATCAGAGAAGGCCAGACTCTGTTTGAATTACGGGTTGATAAGGCCAACGTAAAAGCAGGACGAGAAGCATTAGGCCGCTCTGCGACCAAATTACCTTGCACTTGTAAGGTAGTTGTTAGTCAGTAAATTCTTAATCTTTTTTTTGTGGAAATCATTATAAATAATCTGCAAAATAGATATTTCTATGGCTACTTTAGGAGATAAATTAATGGCAATAAGACAAGCCATAGAGAACGGCGCTTCCTCTGTAAAAGAGATCGCAGAACTAACAGGTTTTCATCGTAATGTTATATATAATTGTTCTTACAAGCACGGGATAAATCTTCCAAAAAGAAATTACTCTTCTATTAACAAGAGACTTTCCGCAATTCGCAAAGCTATAACTACTGGAGCATTATCAATTGATGAAATCGCGCGACAAGTAGGGTTATCTTCTAAGACTGTATGCGAGTATTCTTCCAAATATAATATTCTGCTACCTCAGGACAGTTTAAATGTAAAACAGCAAAAATTAGAACGTCAAAAAGAAAAACAACTTGAACGTGAAACAAAATCACAATTTCTCTTTAAACTCAAAGAATGCTTATATAAAAAGGTAGGAGAAGAAGGATGGGCTATGCAAAAAGCAGTAGAGGCATTGTACGCTAGAAATAGACGTACCTACAAACTTCAAGATATTTATGCGATCTTTCAAAAGTATGAACGAGCACAAAGAGAAGGTAAGAAATTATCTTTGGAAGAGTTAGCAGAAGGAACTCCTTTCTTATTTGTAGATGTGGGGAGATTGTTGCGTGAGATTGGTGTTGAACCGATGCATGGGAACTTAGATAAGAAAGCAACTTCTCAATGGAAGAAACAATCTATCGACAAGGCATATGAAAAAGTATCAATATCGACATACGATATCGCGCATTTTATCGATGTTAATCCACAAGTAGTACGTAAACGATTTTGTAAAAAAGGGAAAAGAGAAAATATCCAAACAATTAAAGATTGGGGTAAGCAAAAATTAACCTATCGTCTAGCCTCTCAAATCTACGAAACAGTTGATCTCGGATTTAATCAATCTGAAACTGCAGAATTACTAGATGCAAATCCTAAGGTAGTAGAATATGCTCTTTCTGAAAGGAAAGGTTTAGAACCAACCATAATCAATGCTCTTCAAGTATTGTACCCCCAAGAAACTATCACTAAGCCTTACCGTACTTAATTCTCCTGATATATCTCCGCCAATCTTCTTTCCACTTCAGCTAGCTCTTCCTTATTCTTGACTGCTCCTTTTTTCTGGATGTGTCGTTTGATCTTGGCTAACTGCCATTCGCGGGAAGAGGGAAGATGCCGTTTGAGGAAATAAGCTGAACTTTTCTGTTGTTCTTGCTCGATAGTTTGATGTAATTTTTGTAATTCTTGCGCTAGTTTTTTTTGTTCCAGCGTTAGAGAAGTTTTGGTTACCATTGGCATTTTTGTTTTCATCTTCACTTTCTGGACAGGCATCTGATCGACTTTTTTTAGATCCTGATTTACTTTCTCAAGATAAACATTCCATTGCTTTTTAGCCACTGGTTCTTCCAATATCGTTACTGGCTTTTTTTGTTTTGATAACGATCTTTTCAATTCTTCTTGGATTTTTTTGCTCTCATGCTTCAGCGCAATATCTTTCATGGACGGCGCTTCATGAAGAATTTTTGCTTTTTTGAAATTCATCCTCTCCACGCTGGCCAGTTCTTGTTTAACCTGTGCTAGGTTATCGTCCCATTCTGTTTTGTTTCGAGGCATCTCTAGAACCAGCGGCGTTTTACGATAACCATGCAACTGAGCATTAATCTTCCGCAAAGTATGTTCTAGATGAATTTCTTCAATATCTGGAACTTTCGTCAACTTTTTTGCTTTTTTTTTTGGTGCGATCGCTTCTTTTTCCGTGCGCAATTTTTTTAGTTCTTTATTTACTCGCTCTAAATTGTTCTCCAGAGGCATATTTTTATCCACGCCCACCGACAGCTCATCTTCATCTACCATATGAGGATACCAGGACTGTGGTCGTGGTGTGCGTAGTGCATGTACTAGATAACCTAAGAACACCAGTAGTCCAGCAAAGATAACTAAACCGATAAAATAATCCTTTACCTCAACCGGTTCTACAGCAACTGCCCCACCGGTGATAGTTCCAGCTGTTCCTACCACAAACACTTTGAGGTTATCGGGAAAACCAGTCAATAAAGCAAGAGTAATTATGATGCTCAAGAATAAGAACGTTCTTTCTTTACTTACGAGAGCAGGGGAAGTATTCATAACTTAGAAAGAAGTAAGTAGTATTTATTAAATTTGTTCCTGGCTTTCTTTTGCTTTTTCTTTCTCAGCTTCCTTCACTAACTTGTGCAATTCTTCTTTCAATTCTTCAAAGGTAAGATATTTATATGGAAAATCTTCATCTGGTGTTCCGCCTGGTAAGTCAGTCTTACTTACATATATTAACGGTTTTTTATCTTTAACTTTCTTGAAGAGCTGGATTTGTTTTTCTAAAGAATATCCGGACGCTCCACTGATATCAAACACAAAGATGACTGCTTTCGCCAATTCTTCTAGCACTAATTCTGCTTGCATCTCGATGTTATTCATCTTCTCAGGACGAGCTAACGTTCCAGGAAGGTCAAGAACTTGGATCTTAACCCCCTCAAAAGTCATGTACCCGGCATTGATAGTTTTAGTAGTAAAAGCATAAGCAGCCGTTTTCGCTTTGGTGCTGCTTAATTTATTCAACAAAGTAGATTTTCCCACATTTGGAAAGCCATAGATGCATACGGTGTACATATCTTTGATATCTGGATAGGTTCGCATGATTCGCCTGCTTTCTTCCAGGTATTTCAGATTTTGGTCGATCTGTTTTAGAGTAGAAGAGATTCTTCCATAGAATTCTGTGGAGGCTTTACGTATGAAAGACTGTTCCTGAGCGCGGTTGATCTTGCTGACATATTCCTTATGCAGTTTACGTATGCGCATACTGGCCCAATTCACTGCCCCTAGAGATTTCTTCAGCTCAGCAAAATCCAAAGTCAATTTCATCAATTTGATGTAAAATTCTGGAAGGATAGCTGTCTGCGGGAACTGACTGAGGATCTTTTCCAATTTGCTGATAATATCATCCTTGATGATATCTAATTTGAGGCTTTCTTTTTTCTTAATAACTTGCATCCAGCTGCCTTCAAGTTTCTTTTGCTTCTCTTTTTCTCGGGCTTTTCTGAAAGCTATATCTAGCAAAACTTTACTGGAATCTACTGGGGGAAGTTTCTCAAAATTCATAGATACTAGAAAACAACTGTTGTATTTTAAATGTTTGTTATAGAAAGCTTATTATATTCTAAAAATAGATTTTAACTTCATTCAAATTTAAAGATCTGTAGATAAAATGAAAAAAAGTGTAGCCGGCGTTATAGTGGTGATAATCATGGCAGTAGGAGTGCTCTTTGTACGCGGCTATTTTTTAGGCGGCAATTTTGCTGAAGTAGTGGGTGAAGACTGTGAGGGAACGAAGACTCGTTTTGATTTTGCTCCGGTTAATCTTGAAAAAACCAAAGTATTTCTACCGTTAGGACTTATGGTCGGTGACCATGTCACACCTATCGATCACCACTATTTTCAGAATTTTGACAATACCGAGTATAATATCGAAGTGTATTCCCCCGATGCAGGGCATATTACCAGTATTCAACATATGCCGGAAGCGGAGGAAGGAAAAGATTATAGAATAATCATTCAACATACTTGTACTATTTCTAGTATTTACATTTATGTTAGTAACCTGCCTGAAAAAATTAAGAAATATGCCCCAATGGGGATGAGCACTGCAAGTGTACATATTCCCGTTGAGGCCGGAGAACTTATAGGATATTATAAAAATAATCTAGATTATAATTTGGTTGACGAAGAAGTTGTTCTTTCAGGTTTTATTATACCAGACCATTATCAGGCAGAACCGTGGAAAATTCATGTGCCCAATACTTATGATTATTTTAATGAGCCGGTCAAAAGCAGACTTATAGAAAAAAGCATCCGCACGGTTGAACCGTTGGGTGGAAAGATTGATTACGATATCGACGGAAAATTGGCAGGAAATTGGTTCTTGGAGGGAAACGATGGTTATGCTGGAGAGAGCACCGGTTGGGGAAAATATTGGTTAGGCCATTTATCATTTGTGTACGATGCCTATGATCCAGAGAGGATTGTTTTGTCTATAGGCGGATATGATGGAAAGGATTCTCAACAATTCGCGGTTAAAGGAAATACGCCCGATCCCGCAGAGGTTGATGCGGAAGACGGATTGGTAAAATACGAGCTTGTAAGGTACGATCATGTCAAACCAGATGGAAGTACGTGGGATCGGATCTCTTTGGCTAAAGATTTGAAAACTCAAGAACATGCTCAAACCGAAGGCATAGCCCTCGTACGGATGGTAGAAGATAGAAAAATTAAATTTGAGGCTTTCCCACGGAAAACTGCCTCTGAAGTTATCGATTTCACCGCTAATGCTCGTATATACGAAAGATGAATTTTCTATCCCTAAAAGTCTCATAACTTAAATCCGAAAAAACTATAAAGAACAATAAATTTATATAACATAAAATTCTCCTAAATTCAAAAGAGGTAGTAGCATGCAGAATACATTCTTTGAAGTAGGCTTAGTAATTGGTATTGCTACTCTCATAAGCCTTTTAGTCCGTTATCTCAGACAGCCGCTGATTATTGGGTATATTCTTGCAGGAATTATTGTAGGGCCTTCTCTTTTGAATTTAATCAGCTCTCCTGATACCATTACCTTATTCTCACATATGGGTGTAGCGTTATTGTTATTTGTAGTAGGCCTCGGCCTCGATCCAAAAGTCATCAAGGAAGTAGGTCTTGTTTCTATCGTTACCGGTGTAGGCCAAGCAGTATTTACAATCGTGGTTGGTTTCTTTCTCTCCTTGGCTTTAGGGTTTTCCAAGCTCGCCTCACTCTACATCGGATTGGCTCTTGCTTTCAGCAGTACTATCTTGATTCTCAAATTACTTTCTGATAAAAATGAAGCAGATTCTCTATACGGAAAAATCTCAATAGGTTTTTTGCTGGTACAAGATATTTTGGCTATTTTTACTCTTATCATCATTTCTTCCTTGAATGGCGGCGTAACTGCTCAGACTTTAGTCCTCAGCGTGGCGCTTAAGGGAATACTTCTACTAATAGGTTTGTTTCTAATCGGCGTATATGTCCTTCCACATGTAACTAAGATAGTCGCTAAAAGTCAAGAAATGCTACTTTTGTTTTCTATCAGCTGGGCTTTTGCTCTCTCTTTACTGTTCTACAAAGCAGGATTTTCGCTAGAGATCGGCGCATTAATTGCAGGAGTTACTCTTTCACTCTCTCCTTATCGCTATGAGATCAGTTCAAAGATGAAACCATTGCGTGATTTCTTCCTCGTCCTCTTTTTCATCATGTTGGGCTACCAGCTTGGTTTTACAGAGCTACAGCAAAACATCTGGCCAGTCATTCTCTTTTCTCTTTTAGTATTAATCGGCAATCCTCTCTCAATATTGATCCTTATGGGCTTGATGGGACATACTAAACGGAATGGCTTTCTTGCCGGCTGGACCGTAGCCCAGATTGGTGAATTCTCTCACATCTTAATTGCGCTGGGCATTAGCATAGGTCATCTTGGGAAAGATATTTTGTCCATTATCACTGCCGTAACTCTTATTACTATCGCTATATCTAGTTATTTAGTTCTCTATGCTGGTAGAATCTATCCGTATGTGGCAAAATACTTATCTATTTTTGAAAAGAAAAATGTGCGAGCACAAATCCCTCACCTGGGGACAAGAAAATATGACATCCTTCTCTTCGGTTGCGACCGAGTTGGCCATGATCTGATCGTCCTCTTCAAAAGATTGAAACAGAAATTTCTAATTATAGATCACAATCCAGAAATTGTCTCTTCCTTAACTAAAAAAGGGATGAAATGCATCTATGGTGATGCTTCAGATATGGAGTTACTGGACGAGTTACATCTCTCCAAGGCCAAGATGATCGTCTCAACCATCCCTGATTTTGAAATCAATACTACTATCATCCATAAAGTCCGTGATGTAAATAATTCTGCAGTCGTCGTGGTTGTTTCCCATCACGCTGAAGAAGCCATCGACTTGTACGCAAGAGGTGCTAGTTATGTTATCTTACCCCACATGTTAGGCGGCTATCATGCTTCCATGCTGATCGAGAAACATGGCTTAAGTTTTGACAAGTTCTTAAAAGAGAAGATAAAGCATTTGGAACATCTGAAGATCGCCACCACAGAAACCCACAAAGCGAAAACCTATCGCTTGGGGCACAAATGAGGTAGTTTCCTCATTTCGTGAAAGGAAGTTGTTGTCGGTAAGGTATTAATCAAATATTCTCAATATTTTTCTCACAAACCACAGGGGTTGTAAATCTTTAATTCTTCCCAGCGTAAAGGCTCTTGCGAGAATAAGTTATGTAAAAGTTCCTGATGGACTTTGTAGGTTGCCCAATTCTTGTCTCCTATTATTTTTTCTGGTTCAAAATTATCCCAAGTGGTATTTCTTTGTGCATGTAATTCCATTTCCGAATACATTATGCGGAATAATGCTTCATGTAATTTCTGTGCTTTCCCGCCGGCAGGATAATTTGCATAAAAAGGGATTCGGGCAGTTCCATCGACAAATAATTCTACTCGGTCTACCGTCCCGAAGGGAGCAACATCGGTTAAGGTAATAAGCGTACTCAGTTTCTTATTTCCTATCTGTTCAGAAGAATAATATTCAAAAGTTATTTTACCTTCATACCTCTCATGGCGGTCTGGATCACAAAAGGGAAGTGGTTCGTAGTGATATTCGAGTAAGTGGTCGCTATTATTAAAATAAAGTCTTCCAGCCAAAGTTTGTCTCCTCTGTTGACGCAGCATATGAGTAAAACTCTCAGTAGTAAATCCAACTACTCTTTTGTAGGAAATCTCTTCTTCAAAAATAGTCTCTTTTCCAACTTCTTTGATAGAAGGTTCTATTTCTATAACTATCGGCCGCGGCTTTTCTACGGGTTTTGGTATAGTACAGCCAAGATATAACGGCAAAATGGCCAGGGCATATTTCATAATTGCCTTGCACAGGAATCATTTTATAACTATTTATACTCTGAAGAATACAAATTAATCAAAATATTGCACGTCGCGGGAAGAGATAACGGTTTCCTTCCGGTCTTCATAATCATCAGCAGGTTTTTTCTTTTTGTATTCACTAAATTCAACCATAACTTTTTTCGGTTCTTCAACTTTGATAGGAGTGGTCATCTCTTTCATCGCTATGCCTTTGTTGTAATTGATGTTTCCGCACTTGACGCAGTTGAAATATGGGCCAAATTTCCCGCTTCTGGTTTCTAACCAAGAACCGCAGGTGCATCTAATCTCTTCCATCTTTTGTTTAATATGCAGCCTGCAGACATTCAAACCTTGTTCATTCTTAGAAGTTGCGATCTTATCACAGAAAGGACAATGCGCAACTTTGTAATTACCGTAGGTTTTCTGTCGGCGAAAATTTTTCATAGAACGAAGAAGAAAGAAATAATATATAAAATATACTTGCAATTCTCTTATTGTTTTTGTCCAATAATGATATACTTATCGCTAAAGGAAGGAAAAGGCCCTGCAACAAGGGGAAAAATATTTTCCTCACAAATGTTAACTTTGTATTTGGCATTTGTGAGATCATCCTTGGCAACATCTGGTTCTCCGGGAAAATAGCAGGTTGCAATCACAATGCCTCCTTTCTTTGTTACCCTGTAACCTTCTTTAAACATTTTTCCCCAATTATCATTCCTGACATCTGGATGTCTAGCTATAACAATGTCCATTTCTTTCTCGCCGATAAGGTTGCGTAACTTTCTTGCATCTCCGCAGATAAATTCATACCTCTTTTCTTTTTTGTATTTCTTTTTTAAGGAGGTGATCACCGCTTCATTGATGTCTATCCCTTTCATAGAACCTTCAAAGTAATCAATCAGCATCTCTGCTTCCGGACACCATCCGCATCCGATGTTGAGAATCTTTGGATTTTTTGGTTTAGAATAATCAATTCGGCCTAAGTAATGTTCAAGTGTATCTTGAAATCTTTTATTGACCTGATCTCTAAAATTGTAGGACATGAGATAATCTTTCCTCCTTTTTCTTTAAACTTTTTCTCTTCTCCATCACCACAAACCATAAAAAGCATTTCTTAACCGGCTTCTGTATGCTTTTCGAAATCTTCCTGGCCTTATTCTTCGGAGTTTTGTGCGGTATCATCTCGGGCTTAGTCCCAGGTATTCACGTCAATTTGGTTTCAGTTCTCCTCGTTTCCTCCTCGGCAATACTTCTTACCTACACATCCCCAATCGTTCTTGCTGTCTTCATCATTTCGTTAGCCATCACCCATACCTTTCTTGATGCAATTCCCAGCATCTATCTTGGTGCCCCTACTGACGCACAAGCCTTGAATGTCCTTCCTGGTCATAGGCTCTTGCTCAAGGGTCTTGGCCATAACGCAATTTTGTACACTGTTATTGGTGCATTAGGCAGTTTGCTGCTTAGCATTCTACTCTTTCCAATATTCATCGTAAGCATGGAAAAATTATCGCCAATCGTCAGCGTTATTGTTGGCTATCTTTTGATTGGTGTGATGGCCTACATGATTTTGAAAGACAAAGGAAAACGAGTGAAAGCATTAGTGGTCTTTTTACTTTCTGGGGCTTTAGGTTTACTCGTATTCAGTATCCCCAATCTTAAGCAACCTTTATTTCCGCTGTTATCCGGGTTATTCGGTTTTTCCATTCTCCTTGAAAGTCTCAGGCAAAAATCAGTCATTCCCAAACAGAAAAGTGCTTCTCCACTAAATCTCTCTAAAAAGAATCTGGCAAAATCAGTCTCCGCCGCGTCTGGCATGGGTTTTGTGGCTGCTTTCCTTCCCGGCTTTGGTTCTGCGCAAGCAGCGATCATTGCCACTAATGTGGTAGGCGATATAGGAGATGAAGGTTTCTTAACTATGGTGGGCGGACTCAGCACCGCCAGCATGGCAATTTCCATCGCCGCTGCGTATGTGTTACAAAAAGCACGCAACGGAGCGATCGTAGCAGTCAATGAATTGATGGGGTTTGTCGGATTTAAGGAGATGCTCTTATTTATAGGAGTTGTCTTAGTAGCTGGGGGAGTCGCTGCTTTACTCACAATTTATTTGTCAAAACTATTTGCAAAGTACATCGTAAAAATAAATTACACAAAATTGCTTCTAGCAATTATTATCTTCATCACCTTGCTTACCCTGTACTTTGACGGCTTCATAGGGCTTACCATCTTGCTGACTGCTACAGCAATTGGATTAATGACCTCTGCTTTTGGCGTGGGAAAGAATCATTTGATGGGTTGTTTGATATTGCCAGTGATATTGTATTTTGTATTGTAATTAACATATTGCATCGAAAGATAGATTTTTAAGCTTAGAAAAAATCCTCCTTTTATGAGAAAAGAGGTCTTGTTGGTTGTTATGTTTCTTATGGTAATCAGTTGCATGCCTCCTACTCAGGAAAGATATCAGGAGAACATTGTTCCGCCGGTTCAGGATCAGCTTGAAGAACAGGAACAAGAACATGAATATGTTCCTCAAATAAACGATGAGAAACAATCTACCCAAGCTCCAAGAGGTACGTCTGTCTTACACACTAGGCTTGATGGTTGCGAAGAAAAGGATGTTACCTTTACTCATGCTCCACTTGATCTTAATGCCATCACCGTAGTCGAACCGCAAGGGGAATTAACTAATTCTGGACACGTTGTTCCAGGAGATCACGTCGGCTTCCAGTACAACCCAGATCAGACGTATGACGTTTATGCTATGGCGGATGGCTATCTAAAAAGAATCGAACGCAATCGGCCTTTCTTTGACATTAAAAGTAAGAATTATCATCTCTATTTCGAATGGTCTTGTTCCATGTTCAGTAGTTATGTCCACATCAGTGAGATAGCTCCAGAGTTATTGGCAGCTGATTCCCAATTCAAAGAAATGGATTCATATGCAGAAGAGACGATCCCTGAAGAAAAGAGAAGGCTCTGGCCAGCTATTCCTGTCAAAGCAGGACAGCGCATAGGCAAAGTTACCGAGTGGGGATTGTTAGGACTATTATTGGTTGATACTGATGTTACCTTGACCGGATTTGTCAATCCCAGCCTTTATGAAGGTGAAGCATGGAAGATTCATAGCGTTCCTCCGTTTGATTATTTTGAAGAACCTCTCAAAACACAATTGTATGCAAAAAATCCACGCAAACAGGAACCGCGTGGCGGAAAAATTGATTTTGATGTTGACGGTAAGTTAGTCGGAAACTGGTTTAAAGAAGGAACTGATTTTAGTGGCGGAAAAGAAACCTTGCCAGTTTTTTGCGGTGATAATCTTTGTCCTTACTGGACCGGGCATTTGGCTTTCGTGTATGATTTTGTGCATCCAGATGAAGTACGCATCTCCTTTGGCGATTATACTGGATTAAATCCACAAGGACCATATGGCATCAAAAATAAACTTAATCCTGCCGCTATCGGTGTTAAGGATGGCTTGGTAAAGTTTGAACTCTTTGCTGCACCCCAGAAAGATGAATCCTTAGCAGGATTAACCAAATTAGGCGATCTTGCTGGGGTAATGTTAGTGGAAATGATTTCTGATAGGAAATTGAAAATGGAAGTCTTTCCCGGGAAAACTGCTGCTCAAGTGCAAGGATTTACGTCAGCAGCAAAGGTGTATGTAAGATAAGTTTATTTCTTCAACTCTTCCGCCAACAATTCCGTCACATCAATCTTATTGGTCTTATGTTCAATACAATTTGTTGTAACTACTTCACTCACACCAGCTTTCTTCAACTTAGAAATCGCATTCTCTACAAACAATCCATGAACACCAATAGCAACAATTTTCTTCGCTCCCGCAGCTTTTGCTTTTTTCGCTGCTTCCGCAATAGTATGGCCTGTAGAAATGATGTCATCAACAATCACCACGGTCTTTCCTTTGATTTCAATAAGTTTTTTCATTTTAACAGAAACATGTCGTGAACTATACCTGGTCTTCTCAAGAACAGTTGATTCAACTCCAATATGCTTGGCAATCGCTTCTGCCCATTGGTAGGATTCCCAATCTGGTCCTAAGATAACCGCATCCCTATATCTTTTCTTTACAAAATCAGCAATAAGAGAATTGGCAGTCAGATTTTTTGCTGGAACAGTAAATACTTCTTTCATAGATCGATAGCGATGCAGGTGTGGATCGATGCTGATGATCTTGTCTACAGAATTATTGAGCAGCTTAGCCATAATCCTGGAGGAAACTGCTTCCCCGGGATGAAATCGTTTATCCTGACGCATGTAAGCTAGATAAGGTGCTACTAAAATCACTTTCTTTGCGCCTAAATCTTTCGCGGTTTCTGCCGCAAATATCGTCATCAGCAAGGAGCGTTCTGGATGCGGTTGGTATGATTGTAATAATAGGACTGTTTTTCCCTTAACGTTGGTATTGTATTTCAAATACGTATCTCCATCAGGAAAGGCAGAGATTGTTAAGGGTGAATATGTTGCTTTTAATTTTCTCGCTAAAGATGTAGCGATCTTTACTGAATTACCGCAAGTAGTGATGATTATTTCTATGCACCTCTTTTTTAACGCCTTGCATTAAAAAAAGGTAAGAAAGACATAAGTCTTTCTGCACCTCTTTATTGTAAGAAAGAGTTTTTGGTATATAAAGATAACGAAGAGATAACTTTATAAAATTCCCTTACCATGGCAATGTACTATGAGCAAAGAAGATTCTCAAGACGACCATGTACACTGGACTGATGTAGCTGCGGAGAAAGTAATCCGCGAAAAAGGCAATAAAAAAGCCTACACCGTCGCAGCGGGAATCACCCCTTCTGGAACCGTTCATATAGGAAACTTTCGCGAAATAATCACTGTCGATCTAGTCCGCCGAGCATTAGAAAAACGTGGGAAAAAAGTTCGCTTCATCTACTCTTGGGATGATTTTGATGTCTTCAGAAAAGTTCCTGCCAACATGCCTAAACCTGAACTCTTACGCCAATATTTACGAAAACCGATTGTTGATACGCCAGACACCTTTGGCTGCCATAAAAGTTACGCGGAACACCATGAAAAAGAAGTAGAGGAAACTGTTCCTAAAGTAGGGATTAAGCCTGAATTTCTCTACCAAGCAAAGAAGTATCGTTCTGGGGAATACGCCAAGGAAATGAAGCATGCGCTTGAAAATACAGAAATAATCATCAAAATTCTTAATCAGTATCGTGAAGAACCATTGGAGAAGGGATGGCTTCCGGTAGCTATATTCTGCGAACACTGTGGTAAAGATACTGTTAATACTCTTACTTGGCAGGGAGGGTACATTCTCAGCTACGAATGTGAATGCGGGCATAAAGACACTTTCGATTTCAAAAAGAAACCAACTTTAACCAAACTGAAATGGCGGGTGGACTGGCCGATGCGCTGGGCCTACGAGAAAGTAGATTTTGAGCCTGGTGGAAAGGATCATTCTACGGTAGGGGGTAGTTACGACACGGGAAAACATGTCTGCAAACAAGTCTGGGATTTTGACGCTCCGAGTTATGTCATGTATGATTTCATCAGCTTAAAGGGAATGGACGGAAAGATGTCCAGCTCTAAAGGAGATGTAATTACCCTTAAAGATGTTCTGGAAGTGTATGAGCCAGAGATAACCCGATATCTTTTCGCGGGTACTCGGCCAAATCGTGAATTTGCGATCAGTTTTGATGCCGATGTTATTAACGTCTACGAAGAATTTGACAAAGCAGAACGGATTTACTTCGGGGTGGAAGAAATCCAGGATGAGAAGAAAGCAGAGAAGTACAAAATTGCTTACGAGCTCAGCTATATCGGAAAGATTCCGAAAACTATTCCTTACCAGCCTAAATTCAGGCATCTTACTATGCTGCTGCAGATAAATAATTTCAACATAGATAAAGTAGTGGGCTACTTTGAAAAAGAATTAAAAAATGCTCATGACAAAAAACGCCTTCGTAGTAGAGCAGAATGCGCCGCCCATTGGCTGCATAAATATGCTCCGGAGGAATTCAAATTTACCGTTCAGGATAAATCGCAAGTTAAGTTGAAGAAAGAAGAAAAACAAGTATTGCATGAAGTGGCTAAGAAGCTGACAGAACGCGATTGGACTGATGTAGAACTGCATGAGGAGATGTACATCCTTTGCAAGAATCATGAAATACAGCCAAAAGATTTCTTTACTCTTTGTTATAGAGTATTGATCAACAAAGAACGCGGTCCAAGATTAGCTTCTTTTATCTTAGAGATAGGCAAAGAAAAAGTTGCCGAATTGCTAAAGAAAGCATAGCAGATCGACTTATCTTCTCTAAGAAAGATATTTATATAACCTTCTAAACCAGCTTTCTAAAAAACAGGTGTTTTCCATGCAGTCGTTTATTCAAGATTTTGGCATACTCTTCTTAGTCATAGTGGCCATTTCTTTTTTTGTAAAAATATTCAAACAGCCGATCATCATAGGCTATATCCTTTCTGGATTCATTTTCTCTTTTTTTATCGCGGGTGGAAGCCCAACTGAAGAGCAGATCTTGCTCATGGCCGAGTTAGGAATCACCTTTCTGCTCTTCCTGATGGGCTTGGAGTTTGATTTTCACAATCTAAAATATTTAGGAAAAGATATCTTTATTTCCACCACCTTACAATCAGTTATTTTCTTTAGCATCGCCTTTGTGCTGGCTTCTCTTCTTGGATTTACTTCCACTCAAAGCATCTACTTAGGAATTTTGTTCATGTTCAGCAGTACCTTGCTGGTAGCAAAATGGTTGGAAGATAAGAAGGAAACATCTACCTTGCAAGGCAAAATTACTTTGGGCATCCTCATTGTCCAAGACGTCTTTGCTATCCTTATCTTAACTATCCTTAATTTGCTTCAAGAAACTAATGCTTTAGGTATATTGTTTGTTCCTCTGAAGGGATTGCTTTTGTTGTTAATCGCACTTTTCTTTGTGAAATACTTGCTTAATTATTTGCTAAAGATGGCGCATCGTTATCCAGAATTATTGTTTGTCCTTAGCTTAGGAGTATGTTTTTTATTTGTGTGGCTCTCTCCCCTTTTAGGTTATTCTACTACGATAGGAGCATTCATCGCCGGCGTAATTTTAGCTAACACTGAATATAAAAATGATATATTAAGCAGATTGAAACCATTAATTATTTTCTTTAATCTACTTTTCTTCGTGGGATTAGGTTTTCAGATCACTACAAACTTTGATGTACAGATAATTTCGCTTATTGCTCTCTTTTTTGTTCTGTGCTTCTTCATAAAGCCGATAATAATCTATCTGACCCTTAAACAGCGAGGATATGATTTAAAGACCTCTTTCCTGGCCGCGCTAAACCTCTCTCAATTCAGCGAATTTGGGATAATCATCATTTCAGCCGGCATAGCCAGTGGATTAGTGGGAACAGAAGTGAGCGCAGTGGCCATCATCTTAGTAGTCTTAACCTTACTAGTCTCATCCTACATCATAAAATATGATCAGAAATTATTCAGGTATGCAGAAAAATATCTTCATAAAGTAGATCATTTCTTTTCCAAAAAAGAATTATTACATGGCAGCAGTTCTAGTGCCACCGGATACCAGATTATTTTCTTTGGCTACTATGATTTAGGAAAAGAATTTTTTTCTAAGTTGGAAGGTTTGGGAAAGAAGGCGTTAGTTATTGAAAATGATCGAGCTAACATTCATCTTTTGAAGAAAGAAGGCATTCCGTATATTTATGGTGCGGTATCTAACCCTTATTTTTTAGATCATCTTGATTTGCATGATGCGGAAATTGTAGTATCTAGCGTGATTAATGTCGACGAAAGTAAAACTATTATTAAAACGGTAAAAGAGCGAAGTCCTAAGGCGCTCATCATTGTTACTGCAAAAAGCTTGAAAAGTTCATTAGAGCTATATGATGCGGGAGCTGATTACGTTATTTATCCTTCCTACCTTAACGAACAGAACGTTTCAGTCTTATTAGAGGATTACACCTCAGACATCAATAAAATAATTACCAAGAAAATTAATGATTTAACTAGGCTAAAAATGCGCCAGGAGAAATTGAAAGATACCGAAACTATGTTCCACATTAACGATTTCATGAAATCCCTCTCCCTGAAAAATACAGTGCAAAAAGTGCAAGAAAGCGCTCAGACTGCTTCTGATATCTTACATTTAGATGTTTTAAATTTCGCTAAAAAGAAGAATTCTCCGGCTTCAAATAAAAAAATAAATAAGAAAAATAACTAAGGTAACTTTAGATATTGGTTATCAACCAAACCTTTATTAAAATTCAAATTGATCCCTTCCACACATTTGTTCAAGTCTGAGTAGCTAAGACTTACTGATGTGCCGGCAAGCGCCTGATCAGCTAAATCTTGAATCTCGCTAACGGTCTTATCTTTGCAGATTCCTTGTGTAATAATTAAATCATGTAATTTGTAACCACACACTGCATTGCTAATTGCCAGATTTAGTTTCAAAGTAAGTGTTTGTCCTGCTAAAACTCCTGCCGGGGTAGTTGTTGGATTGGTGTACTGTCCCTGCAATGCACCTGGAGTTCCGCCAGCCGGTAGAAAATTTATTACTGCATTGGATGTTGTAAATACAGCATAATCTGTATTTTTATCGCCGATGACAACATCTCCGGAACTTAATATTGCTGAAATTAAACTTGTTGCGCTATTGTGCCAGCCTCCTTGCGAGTAGGTTGCGAATTTTCCTAAGAGTTCTTCAGAGCACATTCCTCCTGCTCCCCCATTCCCTGCTTCTCCTCCGTTTCCGGCAGCTCCATTATAACCGCTAGCTCCACCCGCGTTATCATTTCCACCCATGCCTCCTTCCAGGGATCCGCCTTCTCCGGCACCACCAAATCCGCCATCATAATTTCCTCCAAATCCTCCGTTTAGACCAGAGCCGGCGCTTCCCCCGAAACCAGCTAAACCGCCAGTGTAATTTCCTCCTTGATTCATTCCTCCAGAACCGACGGAATTATTTCCTCCGACAGATGCTTCTGATCCTGAACCGGAACTTCCAGTATAATTTGGTGTTACACTTAATTCTCCGGTCACTCCGCAAGCCGCATAAAGAGCTGCTAAACTCATTATTTTTGTAGAATATTCCATATTTTTTACCCCCTAGACATTTTTTAAAAATAAAAATGGTGCGGACGACAGGACTTTCGAGCAGCAATCCATTCGTCGCGGTGGGCTTCACGCCCGCCCAACTCGCCTAGATTGCTGGCATTCGAACCTGCGTAGGCACTAAGCCAA